>DASTAW010000035.1 GCA_035712365.1 Terriglobia bacterium | reverse complement strand
CGTTTCCGGTTCGTTTTTTGGCAATTTTCCTTTGTTTTCAACAACCTCTCCGGTTCGTTTTTCAAAAAACGTGTTTTTTTGTCCCATTTGCCTCAAAACCAGCGCGAAAAGTGCCTTTTTGGGGACTGCAAAAATTCGCTCGTTGCCGGCACGCATTCGTCTATCGGCCACTGAGAAGACCGCCGGTCCAACGATAGATCGTGCGCTAGAAACACTGCGTTTCTTCCCTGATCCTGCGCCTAAATCTTCGCTGTTTAACAAGGCTACCACAGCTAGCCTACTAAGTCAAGCAAAATCGGCGGGAGAGGCTGGAAGTCAGGAGCGGCGGGTCAGTGCTTCAGAATTGCCCGATGATCCCTTCAGAGCCTGAAGCCCCATTGGCTGGAGCCGCGACGACTGTCAACGTCGGAGCTGAACGACCTCCTGAGGAAAGAACCGTGGGACCCTTGGAATGCCGGGGACCGGAATGCCCCAGGCTGAAGTGGCTATGCCAGCGCCGGAGCTCAAAGCTCCGAACTCCTGATTAAGAATCGTGGCCCTGTTCGGCTCCCCATTTTCCAGTTGACGTCCGCCGCTGCGGTCGATAGATTTATTCATTCTTTTGCCTGGAAACAAATCCCAAATTCGGCCGCGGCCAGCCGGGCTATTTCATGCTTATTCCGTTGGCGTCGCGGCCGGCGAACGGAGACTCACCATGAAAGTCGGTCTATTCACCGTCCTGTTTTCGAACCTGAACCTGCAGGAAGTCATCGACAAGATCAAGCCGCTGGGAATCAGCACCATCGAGCTTGGCACCGGGAACTACCCTGGCAACGCGCACCTTAACCTCGATCTGCTGAACACGCCTGCCAAAATCAAGGAATTCAAGCAGAAACTCGATGACCAGGGCATCACCATCAGTGCCCTCAGTTGCCACGGCAACCCGCTGCATCCGGTCAAGAAGACCGCCGACTCCGCCGCGGAGGTCAGCCGCAAAACCATCCTGATGGCTGAAAAGCTTGGGGTGACGCGCGTCATCGACTTTTCAGGCTGCCCGGGAGATTCCGACAACTCGAAGTATCCCAACTGGATCACCTGCGCCTGGCCGCCTGATTATCTGGAAATGCTGAAGTGGCAGTGGGAAAAGAAGGTGATTCCTTACTGGAAGAAGCGGGCGAAGTTTGCCGCCGACCACGGCGTCCGCATCGCCATCGAGATGCATCCGGGTTTTGTGGCCTATTCGCCGGAATCCATGCTGCGGCTGCGCGAGGCAGCAGGGCCGGCTATCGGCTGCAATTTTGATCCCAGCCACATGTTCTGGCAGGGGATTGACCCCTGCGCCGCCATCCGGAAGCTGGGCGATGCGGTCTTTCACGTTCACGCCAAAGACACCCGGATGTACGAGGTGAACTACAAGGTAAACGGAGTGCTCGACACCAAGTCATACACGGACGAGAAGAACCGCTCCTGGCTGTTTCGCACCGTCGGCTTCGGCCACGGACGCGATTTCTGGGGCGACTTCGTTTCGACGCTCCAGATGATCGGCTACAACGACGTTCTCTCCATCGAGCATGAAGACAGCCTGATGTCCGTGGATGAAGGCCTCGCAAAAGCCGCCGCCTTCCTGAACGAAATCGTCATCAAGGAAAAGCTGACCGGGGCGTGGTGGGTGTGAACAAGGCAGTGATGAGTGACGAGTGGCGAGTGCGGGCAGAGCTTACAGGCGTCGAGACATGGTTCAGACTGCGGAAAAGTCCAGGGTTGCGAGTTACAGAGACCTCCAAGTCTGGCAGAAAGGTCTGGAATTGGCGAAGGTCATATACGCTATTACCAAGCCGTTTCCGACAGAGGAGAAATTTGGGTTAGTTTCGCAGATGAGGCGAGCAGCAATTTCGGTTCCTTCTAACATTGCGGAGGGGCAGGCGCGCAAAAGTACTGCAAAGTTCATCCATTTCATTTCTACTGCCGAGGGGTCGTTGGCTGAATTGGACACCCAGTTGACGTTGTGTTCCGATCTCGGTTTCTGCTCGGCAGCCAATGGGGAAGAGGCGTTCGGGCTGATTTCCGAACTGAAGAAAATGTTAAACGCTCTTCGTCGAAGGCTGTCGAGGGCGGACTGATCCGCGTCCTAGCCAGGTCTGCGAACCTCGCTTCTTCTTCGTGTTTCAGCTCGTCACTTGTCACTCGTCACTCTCTTTAAGGAGCAAATCATGACCGACATCAACATCGCACTCATCGGATACAAGTTCATGGGCAAGGCGCATTCCAACGCCTACCGGCAGGTCAGCCACTTTTTCCCCGGCAAGCTGACGCCGCGGCTGAAGGTGATCTGCGGCCGCGATCGTGCAGGGTTGGACGCAGCAGCGCGCCAGTTCGGATGGGAGGAGACTGACACTGACTGGCGCCGTGTGGTGGCGAGGAAAGACATCGACGTTGTTGACGTTTCGAGCCCCGGTTATCTGCACGCCCAAATGGCCATTGCGGCGGCCCAGGCGGGCAAGCACGTCATCTGCGAGAAGCCGCTGGCCAACAATGTTGCCGATGCCAAAAAGATGCTTCAGGCGGTTGAACGCGCGGGCGTGAAGCACATGATCATGCACAATTACCGCAAGATTCCCGCCGTCTGCCTCGCCAAGCAGATGATCGAGGACGGCCGCATCGGCGACATCTACCACTACCACGGCGCTTACCTCCAGGACTGGATCATGGACCCTGATTTTCCGCTGGTCTGGCGGCTGGAAAAGAAGTTTGCCGGCAGCGGCGCGCTGGGCGACATCGGTTCGCACGCCATCGATTTTGCGCGCTTCCTCAATGGCGAATTCGTCTCGCTCACATCCCAGATGACCACCTTTATCAAGGAGCGGCCGCTCGCGGGCAGCGGCGCAACCACCTGGGGCGCAAAGGGCAGCAAGGGCAAAGGCAAAGTCACCGTGGACGACGACACCAATTTTCTGGCGCGCTTTCGCAACCAGAGCGTAGGCGTCTTTGAATCATCCCGATTCTGCGGAGGCCGGCGGAATTACAACACCTTCCAGCTCTACGGAAGCAAGGGCAGTCTGGCCTTCAACCTGGAACGCATGAACGAACTCGAGATCTATGATTCGACAGATAAGCCCGGCGATCAGGGCTTCAAGACCATTAATGTCACGGAGGCTGTGCATCCTTACGTCGGCGCCTGGTGGCCTTCCGGGCACATCATCGGCTACGAGCATACCTTCGTTCACGCAGTCCACGATTTCCTCACTGCGCTGCAGAAAGATAAAATGCCGTCCCCGAATTTTGCGGATGGTGTCAAGAATCAGACGGTCATGGAAGCGATCGAAAAATCAGCCAAGTCGGGGAAGTGGGAGAAGGTTCGTTGATGCTGGAGGTACGAAATGAGAAAGCCTTTTAAGATCCTTGTTTGGATGGTTGTCTCTCTTGTAGCGCTGATTATCATTGGCTTCTTGGTTCAGAGCGGTGTGGAAGACCACCAGCTAAAGCTGGCGCAGGCCGGGGTTGAGGAGGCCCGCCAACAGGCTCAACTTCAGGGCCAAGTAAACGCCAGTACCGTTCATCTAGTGCGCTTGTATATTGGAGAGGTAGCGGCGGCTACGTTAAACAGCTGCTACGCTGATGGCTATCCCGATCCTTTCGCCAATTTGTCTCGGCGCATGGTGGCTAAGTGCGACCACATTATGAAAGTCCTTAAAGAGTATGAGGCGCAGGCTGCGGCGGAAGAAGCAAGGAAAGACGCCGCATACGATAAGGCACATCCGCTGAAGAAGTAAGTTTAGAGTTCAAAAGTGAAGAGGAATTTCCAATGGAAACCGCGATTCGACAAATTGTAGACGAGGTGCCGCAAGGCTGTATCTTTGATAGCCACTTCGTGATAAATCAGCTCATAAAAAGGTGCTCCGACCAGTATCTCGCCTTCGCGAGTAAATTTGCCGGGGGTAAGCGGGCGACCCTAGCCGCGCACGGGCAGATTGGAATGGAGATCAACAAGCTGGACGGAACGGTCATCGAGAAAATCGGCGATGCATGGTCGGAAACTATCCACACAGCGCCAGGTCGCTGTACCTGCTGGAGAAAACGATAGGTGATAGAGAAATAGCGCCGCTGCGTGGGGACTGAGGAGGAAGGGCTCTGGTGAAGTCGATAGATCCCGCTTGCGCGGGAATGACAAGGCCGTGGCTTCCGAGTCGTGACTTCTTACTCCTCACTCCTGGCCTCTCAGAACGATGTCCTACCTAATGGGAATTGACATTGGCACGACGGGGACGCGGGCGGTGATTGTCCGTCCGGATGGCACGGTTGTGGGCGCCGCCACCGGCGACCATCAGCCGATGCGCATGGAGAAGCCCGGCTGGGCTGAGCAGGAACCCGAAGACTGGTGGGAAGCAACTACCGTTGCAGTCCAGGGAGCTCTGGCTGAAGCGGAGCTGAAGGGATCGGACATCAAGGCGGTGGGGCTTTCAGGACAGATGCACGGCGTGGTGCTGCTCGACCGCGCGAATGCCGTGCTGAGGCCGTCGCTGATCTGGTGCGACCAGCGCAGCCAGCCGCAATGCGACTGGATCACGGCCCAGGTCGGCTCCGAGCGGCTGATTCAGTTGGTTTCGAACCCCGCGCTCACCGGCTTTTCAGCGCCCAAGCTGCTCTGGATTCGCGACCATGAGCCTGCCATTTTTGACCGGGCCGCGCACTTCCTGCTGCCCAAAGATTTTGTCCGCTACCGGCTGACCGGCGAATTTGCCACCGACGTTTCCGACGCTTCCGGGACATTGCTGTTTGACGTCTCGAAGCGCCGCTGGTCTCAGGAAATCCTTGCGGCGCTCCAACTGGATTCCGGACTCCTGCCCACGGCCTACGAATCGCCGGAAATCACCGGCGCCGTCACGCGCGAAGCCGCACTGCTCACCGGGCTGGTTGCCGGCACGCCGGTGGTGGGCGGCGCCGGAGACCAGGCCGCGAGCGCCGTGGGCAATGGCATTGTACTGCCGGGCCTGACATCGAGCACGCTGGGAAGTTCCGGTGTGATGTTTGCCTACACAGGCGCTCCCAAGCTTGACCCTGCCGGTCGCATCCACACCTTCTGCCACGCTGTTCCCGGCAAGTGGCACGTGATGGGTGTGACGCAAGGCGCCGGGCTTTCGCTGCGCTGGTTCCGCGACCACTTCGGCACGGTAGAAAGCTGGTACGCGGGCGAGACGGGCTCCGACGTGTATGAACTGCTCATCAAGGAGGCCGAGCACGTTCCTCCCGGGTCCGGCGGCGTCCTGTTTTTGCCTTACCTGATGGGCGAGCGCACGCCGCATCTTGATCCCGAAGCCCGTGGAATGTGGTTCGGCCTGACAGCGTCCCACACGCGCGGGCATCTCATCCGCGCCATTCTTGAAGGCGTCGCCTTCAGCCTGCGCGATTCGCTCGAAATCTTCAACGAACTTGATATACCCGTGGACCAGATCCGGGCCTCGGGCGGCGGTTCGCGCAGCTTCACCTGGCGGCAAATCCAGGCGGATGTTTACAGCAAAGAACTGGTGACGCTGAAGACATCCGAAGGCTCTGCGTTTGGCGCGGCGCTTTTGGCGGGCGCCGGCGCGAAGGTGTATTCGTCGGTGGAGGAATCCGCGCGCGAAGCCATCCAGGTGAGTGAATGCCTTTATCCGCGTGCCACGAACAGCGCTGTTTACGATCGCCATTACGACGTTTACCGGAAGCTTTACCCGGCGGTGCGCGAGCTGGCACACCGGCTGTCGGCGCTGGCTACCGGGCCCGCTCTGAAGCGATAAGCGCATATCGGTCTCGAGGTATTAGAATGGCCGGACATTCTGTTTGCTAAGGAATCGCATGAAACGACTACGCCCTGCGGCAATGACTTGGATCTGCGTGGTTCTATTTTCGGCACTCTACTTATATCCATCCGTCCGGTGGTCGCAACCTTCGGGGATGCTTCGCGCACTACTTCTCCCCTTTTCCGCGAGGTCTGTCATGGCGTCAACGGTCCCCTCGTTTGAGGCAAAACTCGAAACCACCGAATTCCATGGCTGGAAAGCATACCGCCTGACCAACGGCATCGTCACCCTCTACGTGACGCCGGAAATCGGCGGCCGCGCTATTCAACTGGAACTGGGCGATCAGAGCTACTTTTTCGTGAACAAGCAGTTTGAGGGGAAGGTCCTGCCAGAAAGCCAGAACAATTTGAAATCAGGATGGGCCAACTACGGCGGCGATAAAGTGTGGCCGGCGCCGGAAGGCTGGATGAATGATAACGAGTGGCCCAGCATCCCTTATTACATCCTCGATGGCAGCCCTTTTAAATCCGAAGTGGTGAAGGACACGACCGAGGAAGTGGCCGTCCGCGTAACCAGCCCGCCCGATCAGCGGAGCGGAGTCCAGTTCATCCGCACGTACCACGTCTATGCAGGCACGACGCGCGTCCAGGTGGACCAGGTGATGCGCAACATCAGCCTGCGGCGAATCCGCTGGGGCATCTGGCACCTGATCCAGAACGATGCCGCAGACGCAAGCGACCCGTCCAAGCCCAACCCTGAGCTTTACGTATATATACCGCTGAACCCGCACAGCATGTTCCCGGGAGGCTATTATCATCCGTACGGCGATGCGCGCAATCCGAGTTACCAGGCAATCGATAACGGCCAGATGTTGCGCGTCCATTATGAATACCGCGTGGGCAAAGTGGCGGCGGATTCCAACGCCGGCTGGTACGCCGTGGTGAACGGCCAGAAGAACGCCTGCCTGGTGGAAACGTTCAAGCATTTCCCCAGCCAGGAGTATCCCGACAATGCTTCCGTCGAGTCGTGGAACGACGGCCCCGGGCACATCTCTCGCGGCCCGTTTTTCCAGACCCTGCCGGACGACCCGAAGCAGACTCCCTATTTCCTGGAAACCGAGGTGATCAGCCCTTATGCCACCCTCGACCCGGGCCAGGAATACGAGTTCACAGTGCATTGGGCGCCGACGCGGCTGCCCAATCCAGTAGTGAAAACCGTCTGGGTCGGCGCCATCAGCCAGCCGCTCTCCGGCGAAGTTACGGGCAACCAGGTGAATTTGAAGGGAGTGTTCGGAGTTTTTGTTCCCGGGACAGCGGAAGCGGTATTCTATAGCGCCATGGGTGAGGAGATCAGCCACCAGAACCTGCAAGCCGTCGATCCCCGCGAAGTGGTTCGGCTGGACAAAACGGTACCGCTTCCGGCTGATGCCTTCAGGGTAAGCGTTCGCGTGGTCGATGCGCAGGGACGGAACCACGGGTTTCTTGGGAATGTAATCCTGAGGAAAGATAACTGATCTCCGGTCGTCATTTTATCCCCGGCTCTACGCTGGCTCCTTTCCAGCAGCGAAAGCATCCACTTCTTCGCGCGTCGGCAGTGAGGGAAGAGCACCCAGCCGGGTCACAGCCAACGCTCCGGCCAGGTTTGCGTAGCGCATTGCATCGTCGATCTTCTCGCCCATGGCAAGCCTCACGGTGAGGGCCGCCGTAAACGCATCGCCTGCTGCGGTTGGGTCCACAACCTTTATCTCTGAAGCTGGGAAGTGAGTTGCCTTGCCGGCGATAACCAGCATCGAGCCGTCGCCGCCCATCTTCACCACAACCTTTTCCGCGCCCAGTTGGAGCAGCTTCCGCGCCGCTTTTTCGACGGATTCGCGCCCGCTAACCGTTTCCCTGCTGAGCGCTTCAAGTTCCGTCTCATTGGGGGAAACAATGTCGGCAAGCTTCAGAATCTCCGCTGAACACTGGCGCGGCGGACCTGCATCCAACACCGTCAGCTTGCCTGCTTTACGCCCCGCCCGTAACACCGCTTCCACCGTTTCCATGGGAACCTCCAGGACGGTAAGGACGGCGTCGGCTCCGGCAAGCGCCTCGTGCGCGTCCTCGATGTTTTTCGGCGTCAAGGTGCGGTTGGCGCCGGGATCAACCACGATCGAATTGTTCCCGCTGGGACAGATGCTGATGAAGGCGCATCCCGATGAGCGCTCGGCTTCACGGCGCACCCAGTGGGTATCAATTCCACTGGCCTCGAGATGGCCAATGAGGAAATCACCGATGATGTCCTTGCCCACGGCGCCGACAAACGTCACCTGCGCGCCCAGTCGCTTGACGGCGACCGCCTGGTTGGCGCCCTTGCCGCCCGGGAAGAATTTCAGGTTCGTCGCCAGTATGTTCTCTCCCTCGCGGGGAGGCCTTTCGGCGTTGACCACCACGTCAAAGTTGCTGCTGCCCACCACCACGACTCGAACATCTTCAACCGCCTTCAAAATGACCTCCTCTCGGCTGCGGCTCACGGTTTGTACCGAGTTCGCGCCCGGATCAATTTCCGCGATGTCGAAATCCAACTGCGATTCCCAAAGCAGGAACTAAATCTTTATTCGCCGATCGGCCGGCGTTTACACCCGAAACCTTTTCGTCGTATTCTCAGCAGATCGAGACTCGGTGGAAAGGAAGCAACGATGAGCAAGGCAAAGCAAATCTCCATCTGGATTGACGGTTCCGCCGGACAAATCGCCCGCGTAGCCCGAGCGCTGGCCAGGGCGAAAGTCGATATCACCGCCTTCACGTCCTACGCCAGCGGCAACGAAATTCCCATTCGCCTGCTTGTCAACAGTCCCACCCGTGCCAGAAAGGTACTGCGCGATCTGGACTTGCGCGTCACGGAAGAGGATGTTCTCAGGCTCACTTTGACAGATCGGCCCGGTCTCCTCGCAGAAATCGCGGAGCGCCTTGCCGAGGCGAACATCAATATCAACCATGGCTATACGACGGTTGCGAAAGGGGCAAAGCAGTCTGACCTGGTGCTTGCCGTTTCTGACGTCGCCGGCGCTGTCAAAGCCCTGAAAGGCCTGTAACATCCCTTCCGAAACGTGTCCGCGTCGAACCCGCTGAACGCTGTGGCCGCGGTTAAGCGAAGGGATAGCGGCCGAGTTCGAGGGCCCGGATTGCCAAAAGCCGCTTCAGTCCGATCACGTCCGGCGGCGTACGCCGCAAGAAACGCCGGAGGACCGCAAGTTGAGCGCGCAACGCATCACCTTCAGCAATTCTGCCCAAAGCGCGCTTTGCTTCCACTTCAACGCGGTCCGCTGCTTCATGGGCAAAAATTGTCGTAGCATCGATTTCCGCCCGGCACGAGTCAACGGAGGTTTTGCCGATCTTCTTGCGGGTTCGCAGGAGCGCGCTTTCCATCGCGTAAACTTCCATCACCAGATTACTGATCACGCCAACCACTTCCTGCTCTTCCGCCAGCGCCTGCATATATTTCTGCACGGCGCTTCCGGCAACCAGCAAGGCCGCTTTCCTTGCGCCTTCCAGAATCGCTGCAGCGTCGCCGAGAGGTCCTTCGCCCTCCCAAGCCTCGCCTGAAGGCGTGCCGAGAATCTGGTCCATGAGTTTCTGCGCTGCGGGAATCAATCCGAGTTCGCCCTTCATCGAACGCTTTAAAAGCATATCGGTGATCAGCAGGCGATTAATCTCATTGGTTCCCTCGAAGATACGGTTCACGCGCTGGTCGCGATACGCGCGCTCTACTTCATACTCGCTGGAAAAGCCATAGCCGCCAAAAATCTGCACGGCCTCGTCAACAATCCAATCGAGGGTTTCTGTTCCCACCACCTTGAGGATTGAACACTCGACGGCGTATTCCCGAAGCGCCGCAAGAATCTGCCCGTTCGCCTCAGATGTGCCCGGATCGACCCCCTCGAGCATCTGGTCGATCAGGCCGCCCGTCCGGTACGACAGGCTTTCTGCCGCGTAGGTAAGGG
>DASTAW010000034.1 GCA_035712365.1 Terriglobia bacterium | reverse complement strand
TGTTTTGTCAACGTGGCCAGCGTGGACCGCATCATCTATGCCATCTTTAACGGCTACAACGAAAGGTTGGAGTGGCGAAACCGCACCCTCCGCCTTTTTACACACGCAGCTTGACATCACCTCCCGCCGATTTTGCTTGACAAGCGGCCCACCTTGTGCTAGCCTACTGTTGTTAACGCTCTCCCGCGGAGCGCACGTGGCGCAGGCCCTCGGCCTGCGGCTTTTCGCTCTGGCCTTGAATTTTCATCTTGGCCTGCGGTCCTTGCCTTTGATTTTTGTTTAATTTCGATTTTCCGCCGGGGCGGCGTCCCGCAGTGCGGGATCGCGCCGCCCGCAACGCGTGCGAAATCCGCCGCTCAGGAGCCCACCATGACCAACGAACAGCAGCGTCCATCCGCATCGCGTCCGCAATCCTCGCGGCATCGCGCCGCCGCGCTCAAGAACCTGGAAAAGGCCTGGCAGGCCAATCGCTCGCGCTGGGAATTCACGCGCGCGCGCCGGTCCACTTCGCTCTGGACCATCAAGAAGGCGCAGTTTGCCAACCGCCTGCCCGGACGCAAGTTTTCGCCCGCGCAGCGCGAGGCCGCCAGCCGCAACGTGGCCAAAGCCCGCGAAACGCTCCAGGCGCGGGGACGCTCGCCCGAGCACCTGGCCAAACTGCGCCAGTCGATCGCCAAAGCCCGCGCCGCCCGCACCCGCCAGAGCATCGAGCGCCAGGCGGAAAAAATCCTGAAGCACGGACTCTTCGCCCGCCGGCTGCGCGGCCCGGTGGCGCCGTTGGGCGAAAATCCGCGCGACTACAAAGCCATCCATCGCCTCGTGGCGCGTTACTTTGGGCCGCAGAACGAGGAAGAGGAAAAGCTGCTGCACCTGATCGCCGACGCGCTCTGGCGGCAGCACCGCATTTTTTATGCCCAGGCCGCCTGGCAGATCGAGCGGCTCAATTTCTTTCTCGGCAAGGCGACGCCCATCGAGTCTTCCGATGCGACTGAAACCAAGCTGCGCGCCTACACGCTGCTCACCGTGTTGCTTGACCGCGATGAATCGTACCGGCGTGGCTCAAGGCTGATCGGCGCCACCGAGCGCCTGCTGCGCCGCTTCCTGCGCCTGCGCTTCGGCCGCGACCCCAATTTCCAGACCGGCAAACGCCTCTTCGATCCCGTCAAGGGCTTCTCCCACAGCGAGCGATTCGACCTCGCCATCTTCGCCCACGATCCCGAAATCTTCAACCACGTCTACGACACCTGGGACGGGTGAGGGGTGTTTCGAGGAATTGAACGATTACGCGAATGGTGATTGACCGATTTAAAAAGCCTGGGCGCGCGCCCGCCGCTCTGAGTACGATCCATGCGGCTTTTGCCTTACTTTCAGCTTTCATCCTTCACACTTCATCCTTCGCCGCCTCCTGCCTTCTGCTCTCTGCCTACTGCTTTCAGCCATCAGCCGTCAGGCTGCTGCTTTCCGCCTACCGACTCCTGGCTTCTGGCTCCTATACTTCCCTTTCGTCCCTCCGGGCTTTGTGGCGTTTTGACGGTCCGTTTTCCCATCCCGCAAGGCGGGATGGGCTAAATCCTTCCGCCCCCTTCAGGCGCTAATTTCGGAAATGCCACCGCGCCGGGCACAAGGCCCGCCCCAGCGCACCATTGCCGCCCACATTGCGCACGTGCTACCATCGTCGCCATGCCAGGCCGCGCCATCCAATCACGCGAATCGTAAGGAGAAAAACCACATGCCTGTACCCGTTCTGTTGCCCACCACTGCTCGTGACGAAGCTTTTGCCGGCGTCAAATACCATGTTCAGGGAGAACTCGTTCCGGTGCTCAGCGTCGAGCTCAGCGCCATGCCCATTTACTTTGAGCATCACGTGCTGCTGTGGAAAGACACGCAGGTGGAAATCGGCGTCAAGACCATCAGCGGAGCCTTCAAGCGCATGGTAGCAGGGATGCCCATTCTTATGACGGAAGCGCGCGGGCCGGGCCGCATTGCCTTCAGCCGCGATGGCGCGGGCCACGTTTTCGGCTTGCACCTGTCGCAGGGCCAGTCCGTCGACGTCCGCGAGCATCAGTTCCTGGCCGCCACGGAGAGCCTCGATTACGGCTTTACGCGAGTCAAGGGAGCCAGCAACATTCTCTTCGGCGGCACGGGATTTTTTATCGATAAGTTCACCTGCCGCCAGTCGGAAGGCATCGTCTGGCTGCACGGCTACGGGAACGTCTTTGAGATTGACTTGAAAGCCGGCGAACAGATCGACCTCGAGCCGGGCGGCTGGATCTACAAAGACCCCAGCGTCCAGATGCAGACCCAGTTTCAGAAACTCTCGACAGGTTTTTTCGCCAGCGGACAGATCTTCTGGAACCGCTTCACCGGCCCCGGCCGCATTGCGCTCCAGTCCATGTACTTCCACATGCCCACGGAAGGCTAGCGCGTGGGCAACCCGCGTGCGGCTCCAATTGTTGCTATCAAACGTCCGAAGCCCTCTCCCGCGGGAGAGGGTGTCCCGCGGCGCGGGACAGGTGAGGGTGTTTGTCAGGGGACCAGGTTCTAGCCGTCGTTGCCGCCAAGCCCTCGCTCTGGAATCTGGAATCTCAAATCTGAAATCCCGACGAGAGTGTGCCCGCCACAGGCCACTACCTGACAAACAATGGCCCTCTCCCGCTGGGAGAGGGTGGCGGAGGTACGACGCCGGGTGAGGGGTGGTTTAGGAAGCCGCGGCTTCAGCCCCTGAAGATCAGGACCCTGCGGCCCCCCTAAACGTCATCCTGATCCCGCGGAGCGGGAGAAGGGTCTGCTTCATTGGTTCTCCCGCCCCGCGAAACACAATGTTGGGCCAGCATCCGCCAACGCATCGGTCACACGGCCTTCCGCCCCCGCGCCTTTCCGGTGTATATTACCCCCGCACGCGAACCATCTCCCCCAGGAGAACACAATAGACCATCACCACCGTCGAAGACATCCATGAGGAAAATTCATGAATAGGGCGTATTACTCTGATTCAATATCCAATTTCCTAAATTCTGACGTCAGAACGATTCTGGGCACAATCGAGTTCGGTAACGACTTTCCATCGGAACTGACCCAGCGTGATGCATGGGTAGAGGAAATACAGATACTTCAATCGGTGTTGCGGCCATATCAGGGCGCTATCTATTTTGAGTACTCGATTCCCCGGATGGGGCAACGCATTGATGTCGTTCTTTTGATTGGACCCGCCATTTTTGTCCTTGAGTTTAAGGTTGGCGAAAAAGAATTCCCCGCCCATGCGGTTGATCAGGTCTGGGACTATGCCTTGGACCTAAAGAACTTCCACGAAACAAGTCACGATTGCTTTATGGCCCCGATTCTGATCGCGACCAAAGCCAACACCAGCAGTTCAATTGTTGCTGCGACACCAAAACATGACGGGCTGCTCTTCCCAATCAGGAGCAGCGTTGGCCAGCTTGGAAATGTGATTGAACAGGTCTTGAGCTTTGCCGAAGGTGCCGACATAGAACCTAAACAGTGGGAGGCCGGAAGATATTGTCCTACCCCGACTATTATCGAAGCTGCGTTGGCACTTTACAGCGGGCACTCGGTTAAAGAAATCTCCCGAAGCGATGCAAATGCAATCAATCTTACTCAAACATCTGACTCAATATCCTCAATCATCCAGTCTGCGAAGATAAATTCCCACAAGGCAGTCTGTTTCGTGACCGGCGTTCCCGGCGCGGGAAAGACCCTGGTTGGCCTCAACATTGCAACCACCCATATTGACAAGACGAACGAGCTTTACAGTGTGTTCCTTTCCGGCAATGGCCCGCTTGTTGCGATACTCCGTGAAGCGCTTGCAAGGGATAAGGTTCGACGCGAAAGGGGGAATGGACGAAAGGTCAGGAAGGGTGAAGCAATGAGCGAGGTAAAAATGTTCGTGCAGAACGTCCATCATTTCCGGGACGAGTGCCTTCGTGACCCGAAATCCGCACCCATCGAGCACGTCGCGTTGTTTGACGAGGCGCAACGCGCGTGGAATCTGGAGCAGACCTCTAGCTTCATGCGCCGCAAGAAACACGTCTCGAATTTCTATCAGTCTGAGCCAGAATTCTTGATTTCCTGCCTTGATCGCCATGTGGATTGGGCTGTTATTGTGTGTCTGGTCGGCGGTGGCCAGGAGATCAACACCGGCGAGGCAGGAATCGCAGAATGGATTGAGTCTCTCAACCGCTCATTTCCGGATTGGCACATTCACATTTCTGCCCAACTCTCCGACAGCGAGTACGGCGCAGGAGAAGTTCTGCAAAAATTGGCGAAGCGACCAAATGTCACGCGTAAGGACGAACTGCACCTTGCAGTGTCGATGCGCTCATTCCGCGCAGAAAACCTGTCCTACATGGTCAAGCAACTCTTGGATCTCAACGCCGAAGAAGCCTGTAAGGCGCTGGAGACAGTGAGGACTAAGTATCCGATCGTTGTCACCCGCGAACTGAGTAGGGCGAAACAATGGTTAAAATCGCAGGCAAGCGGTTCGGAACGCTATGGGATCGTGGTTTCTTCTCAGGCGGAGCGATTAAAGCCGCATGCGATAGATGTAAAGACGCCAGTCAACCCAATCCATTGGTTCCTGAACGGGAAAGAAGACGTGCGTTCCTCATACTATCTTGAGGATGTTGCTACCGAATTTCACGTACAAGGCCTCGAGCTTGACTGGGCGTGCGTTACATGGGACGCCGATTTCAGATACACGCCCAAGGGCTGGCAACATTGGTCCTTTGTCGGAGATCGCTGGAAGCGTATCAACAAGGCGGAGCGGCAAAATTACCTCAAGAATGCCTATCGAGTCCTTCTGACTCGTGCCCGACAAGGCATGGTGATCGTGGTTCCACCCGGTGATGGAGAAGATTGGACACGCAATCCCGCTTATTATGACCCGACGTTCGACTTTCTAAAGGCTATCGGGTTCGACACTTTATAGCGTGTGCGCCGATCGGCCGATTGGTCCCCAACTTGCCATTACTGCCTTTCATCGCGGACCTTTTCTACCTCAGCATTCTCTTTTCCTTCCCACCTCACTGAACAACCAGCCGGAGACGAAGAAAATCGGGGCAAAATCCGGGGCGGCGGAGGGAGCAAAGGCAATTCGGGAGTCAGGAGTCAGGAGTCAGGAGTTAGAAGGCAGGAGACGGGAAGCGGGACGGCTAGCCTCGCCGAAAATCCGTTCTTCCAATCACAACTCGCAAATCACTCAATCGCTCAAACCGGCAGCCAGGAGTCAGGAGTCAGGAGCCAGAAGTCAGGAGACAGGAGCTAGTAGGCACAACGATGCCGCGAGAGCGGGCGGCCGCACGCCTTTGCCAATCGTGCGGGGGAAAGGTAAAATACCTTTGTGCTACCTATTCTGCTACCGTTTAAGGCACCTATTACGGCACTAGTTCCGGTACAATAATCCGCCACTGAGGACCATGGGCACATATTTTCAAACCGGGCTCGGCAAAATCATCGGGTCGAAGAACGAGCGGGAGCTGAAGCGGCTGCTGGCGCGCGTGGAGGAAATCAACGCGCTTGAGCCGGAGATGCAGAAGCTGGACGACGCGGAATTCCCTCACCGCACCGAGGAGCTGAAGAAGCGCCTGGCCGAGGGCGCCACGCTCGACGAGCTGCTGCCGGAAGCCTTTGCGCTGTGCCGCGAGGCCGGCCGTCGTACGCTGAACATGCGCCACTTTGATGTCCAACTGGTGGGCGGCATGGTGCTGCATGAAGGCAAGATTGCCGAGATGAAGACCGGCGAAGGCAAGACGCTGGTGGCCACCCTGCCCGTCTACCTGAACGCGCTGGAAGGCAAGGGCGTGCACCTGGTGACGGTGAACGACTATCTGGCCAACCGCGACGCCGCCTGGATGGGGCCGATCTATCGCCTGCTGGGCCTGTCCGTGGGCGTGATTGTCCACGACCTGGACGACGAGGAGCGCCGCATTGCCTACAATTGCGACGTGACCTACGGCACCAACAACGAGTACGGCTTCGATTACCTGCGCGACAACATGAAGTTTGAGCTGGCCGACTGCGTGCAGCCCGCGCACCGTTTCGCCATTGTGGACGAAGTGGACTCCATTCTGATTGACGAGGCGCGCACGCCGCTGATTATTTCCGGCGCCTCGGAAGAATCCACGGAAAAGTATTATCGCGTGGACCAGGTGATTCCGCACCTCAAGCTCAAAGACGATTACGAAATCGACGAGAAGCTGCGGACCGTCAGCCTGCTCGAACCGGGCATCGCCAAGGCTGAAAAAATGCTGGGGCTGGAAAACATGTACGACCCCGCCAACATGGAGTTTATCCACCACGTCTACCAGGGATTGAAAGCGCACGCGCTCTTCCTGCGCGACAAGGATTACGTGGTGAAAGATGGAGAAGTGATCATCGTGGACGAATTTACCGGTCGGCTCATGCCCGGCCGGCGATGGAGTGACGGCCTGCACCAGGCCATCGAAGCCAAAGAAGGCGTCAAGATCGAAAAAGAAAACCAGACGCTGGCAACCATCACCTTCCAGAATTATTTCCGTATGTACGACAAGCTGGCCGGCATGACCGGCACGGCGGAAACCGAAGCGGCCGAGTTTGAAAAAATCTACGAGCTTGAAGTGGTGGTTATCCCCACCAATCGCGAACTGATCCGGTATGAACATGCGGACGTGGTGTATCGCACCGAGCGCGAAAAATTCAACGCCGCCATCGAGGAGATCAAGGAATACCACCTGCGCGGCCAGCCGGTGCTGGTGGGCACCATCGCCATTGAAAAATCGGAGCGGCTGAGCGCCCAGCTTCGCAAGGCCGGATACCTGCCGGCGCATTTTCAGGACCTGCTGAAGCAGGCGGGGCTGGACGGCCGCGAGATGG
>DASTAW010000033.1 GCA_035712365.1 Terriglobia bacterium | reverse complement strand
GCCATTCCCTTCACTTGCGGGGTTGTGGGCAGCTTGATCGGAGGCCGAGTTTGTGATGCCCTTTCGCGGCGCGGTTATTCCACGATCCAAAGCTGCAAGATTCCCCTGGTCTGCGCCTTGTCCGGAGTGGTCCTCTGCACGGTGCTGGCGGCATACAGCTCAAGCAGCTTTCTGGCGGTGGTCTATATCTCCATATCCATGTTTCTCATCATGGCTGGAAGCACTGCCGCTTGGGCTATGGCCACCGTCGCTGCACCACAAAACTACGCCGCGTCGCTGGGCTCCATCCAGAATTTCGGCGGGTACCTGGGGGGAACTCTGGCCCCCACGGTAACGGGCTATATGGTCCAAGCCACAAAATCCTTCCAGTCGGCACTATTGGTGGCCGCCGGGGTCGCCCTGTTAGCGGGTTTAGGGCACCTGCTCCTGGCGAGGAAGCCTATTTCGCTGGCAGAGGCCGAAAAATCGCACTGAAAGGAGCTAACATCTGCGGGCTGGGGGCATCTAAATAAACGGAGGATAGTTCAGGAAGAAGTCAGGCTCTGAAGACCCGTTGAACCTGATCGCAGCAGGACAGCCAGGATCCGGGCTGTAGCGGGCAGGACGGAGAGATAGCCAAAGTTGCCCAGCAGCATTGGGTGAGCGGCTCCCTAACACTGGGGAACTCCCCTGAGGCTCGATCACCGGGTCTCCGATAAAAAACGGGAAGGCCAAAAAAGGCGTCGCGAGACGCCTTTTGTTTTGAGTAGCTGATCGGCTGAATGGCGATAGCTGCCGTAGGACATCAGCATCACACCAACCCGTGCAAAGGGGACCGCCTGCCCTCAACCTTACGCCGGTTCAACACCCGATTTTCGGTGAGCGCTCACCCGCCCGCCGGCGGGATGAATGTCATACTCTGCAATACTGATAAACGCCGATAAGCGCGTCGGATCCAGGGAAACAAGAGACCCGCCCGGCGGCGCCGGAGCTACCAGGTGCGCTTTTTCGCGGGGCGGCGGCGCACCATGTACTCGTCGAGTTCCTGGTCAGACGGAACAGAATGGTGGGGGAGTGGTTGCTCGGGGCATTCCTCGTCCAGCGCCTTTTGCAATTTCTGATAGCAGAATGCGGCAGCATCCTGATAAGGGAAATGGTGTTCAGAAAAAGCACGGTTGGAAATACTTAGGACGAACTCGCGGTTCCCTTGTT
Organism: Terriglobia bacterium; assembly: GCA_035712365.1. Taxonomy (NCBI): domain Bacteria; kingdom Pseudomonadati; phylum Acidobacteriota; class Terriglobia; species Terriglobia bacterium. The sequence goes on along the minus strand of DASTAW010000033.1, from coordinate 206,412 downwards.
TGTGGTCGACGAGACGGTAAGAGTACTCCCGTCCGCTCGACTTTAACTGGAATCCCAGGTATTGAATTTGGATGGACATTTTCCGGTCCGGGAAAGGCTCAGGCCCGCGCCTGGCCTGCCAGCCGGGACGCGGGCCTGATGGAAAGGTTCGCTCTAGAGCTTCGTTACGTTTTCCGCCTGGAGCCCCTTGGGGCCCTTGGTGACCGTGAATTGCACGGATTCACCTTCGGCCAGCGACTTGAAGCCTTCCGCCTGGATGGCGGAATGATGCACAAATACATCATCACCCGTCGCGCGCTGGATGAATCCATAACCTTTCGAGTCATTAAACCATTTTACGGTTCCTTGTTCTTTGTTCATAAATGTCCTGCTTTTCCTTTGTTTGCATTCAAATCAACTTGTTCTGCTCTCGCAACCACTCTCCAAAAACAAGAAACGCCACAAAATCGGAGATTCTGTGGCCAAGGTTCAATGGTGTTCGGTCACAAAAACTGATCAAGCATCTTTTAGTATATCACCTTAGCGCCAAGTATCGAGAAAAGGATTTTGCCGATCCGCGGCGAAGCGGCCCGACGTCAGGAGGATGGACCTGCCATGACCGCTGGTTTGGCTTGTCGAAGGGAACAGGGCTGGTAATCAATTACCGGCAGCTACTTGAAGGCTTCGGCATGATGGCGCACATCCGCGCCTTCTACAAGGAACACGACGTCTTCAGCGATGTTGGTGGCGTGATCGGCAATGCGCTCCAGGTTACGGGCAACAAACATCAGGTGGATGCATCCGCGAATGGCAGAGGGTTCCGCCTCCATATAGTGCACAAGTTCGTCATAAACGGTGTCTCGCATCTGGTCAACTGCGTCATCGGACTTCATGACATTGCGGGCCAGGCTCCCATCCCTTTTGATAAATGCATCGAGGCTCTCACGCAGCATGGACTGCACCAGGTTAGCCATCTGCGGCAAATCGATTAACGGCTTGATCGTCGGTTCGTGCATCAGCGAACTGGCGCGCTCCGCGATGTTCACGGCGTGATCGCCCATTCGCTCGAGGTCGCTGTTGATCTTGATCGAGGAAGTAATAAAGCGCAAGTCGGTGGCCATGGGTTGGTGCAAAGCCAGCAGGCCCGTGGCCAGATCGTCGATCTCGATTTGCATGCGATTGACGCGGCCTTCATTTTCCATGACCTGGCGGACCTGCGCCTCGTCCTTTTCCACCAGGGCAAGCACGCTGCGGTAGATGGACGACTCAACCAGACCGCTCATTTCAAGCAGCTTCTTCCGCAGCTCGTCGAGTTGGATTTCAAAATGGCGCAATGGCCGCTCCCCCGCCGTTAACCGAACCGGCCAGTAATGTAATCTTCAGTCTCTTTCCGCGCAGGATTCTTGAAAATGACATTGGTCTTGTTGAACTCGATGAGCTTCCCCAGCAGAAAGAATCCCGTCTGGTCCGCCACCCGCGCCGCCTGCTGCATATTGTGGGTAACAATTACAATGGTGCAGCTCCCCATGAGAGCAAAAAGCAATTCCTCAATCTTTGCCGTGGCGATGGGGTCGAGCGCCGAACACGGTTCATCCAACAACAGAACTTCCGGATCGATTGCAAGGGCACGCGCAATGCAAAGTCGCTGTTGCTGCCCGCCCGACAGCGCGTAAGCCGACTTGTGGAGATGATCTTTGACTTCGTCCCACAGGGCGGCGCGCATCAGGCTCCTCTCGACCACTTCTGCAACCTGCGCCCGGCGGATCGTTCCGTTGATCTTTAAACCATAGGCGACATTTTCAAAAATCGATTTTGGGAAAGGGTTCGACTTCTGGAAAACCATCCCGACGCGGCGCCTGAGATTGACGACGTCCATATCAAAGATGTTCCGGCCGTCCAGCAGGACCTCACCTTCTGCGCGGGTGCCGCGGACGGCTTCGTGCATTCGATTGAGGGTCCTCAGGAAAGTCGACTTACCGCAACCGGATGGCCCGATGAGGGCAGTAATTTTGTTCTCAAGGATCTGGAGGCTGACGTCAAAAAGGACCTGCCGAGGCCCGTAGTGGAAATTCAGCCGGTTGACAGCAATCTTCAGCCCGGACTCACGAGCCTCTTTCTCAGACTCCTCAAGCGGCCGTTCGTGCCCCGGCGCTCCGATCATCACCTCCGGCTCAGTCACCTTTCCCATAGCATTATCACCGCAGCGCCGGACTCTTTCTAGACAATATCAGTCGCGCCCCAACATTAGCAATAAGCACCAGCATCAGCAGGATGAAGCCGGCAGCCCACGCCTGCCGGTGCCAGTCTGGGTAGGGCGATATGGCGTATTGGTAAATCATGACTGGAAGCGAAGCTGTGGGCTGGTTCAGCCCATGGCTCCAGAACTGGTTGTTGAAACTTGTAAACAGCAGCGGTGCAGTCTCTCCCGCCACCCGGGCAAGCCCCAGCAGAGCGCCAGTGGCGATGGCGCGAATTGACGCAGGAATCACAATCGTGGCGATTGCTTTCCATTTGCTCGCACCCAGGGCCAGGGCGCCTTCGCGCAGAGGGTTGGGCACGGCCCTCAGGAAATCCTCCGTACTGCGCAGCACGATGGGAATCAGCATCACCCCCAAAGCCAACCCGCCGGCCAGCGCTGAAAAGTGGTGCATCGGCAGGACAACCACGGTGTAAGCGAAAATACCCATCACGATGGAGGGAACTCCGTTCAATAGGTCTGCCGAATACCGCACCAGGAAGCTAAACGTCCTGCCACCGAATTCAGCCAGGTAAATGCCCCCGAGCAGGCCCGTGGGAATACCCGTAATCGCCGCGATCAGAAGCAGCTTTGCGCTCCCCACGATGGCGTTTGCCATCCCGCCGCCCGACTCGCCCACTGGCGCAGGCAGATGGGTGAGAAAAGTCCAGGTCAGATACTGCCATCCGTTCCAGGCAAGATACCCGAGAACAATCAGCAGCACAGAGACGGACAGCAGGGCACATAACCCCGTGAGGGTAAGCATGAAGGCGTTGACGAATTTTCTCCAGCCAAGCCGGGAATTCATGGGTGCCCGGTTCCTCGTCTTGTGGTCACCACAATCAGCACACGTGCTAGGGCATTGATTATGATTGTCACCAGGAAGAGCACCAGTCCAAGTTCGATCAAGGACTGGAGGTAAAGGTTTCCCGTAGCCTCGGTAAACTCGTTGGCGATGACGGCCGCAATCGTATAGCCGGGGGCAAACAAAGAAGAGCTGATTCTTGGGTCATTTCCAATCACCATGGTGACTGCCATCGTTTCGCCCAGGGCCCGGGCCAGCGCCAGGAAAATCGACCCATAGATTCCCGTCTTTGCATAGGGCACCACCACCCTCCAGGTGGCCTCCCAGCGGGTTGCCCCCAATGCCAGGGCTGCCTCACGCTGGTCAACCGGTACAGCCAGCAGAACTTCTCTCGATATCGAAATGATGAAGGGGATGATCATGATGGTCAGGATTACACTTGCGGCAAGCAACCCAATCCCATAAATCTGGCCCTGAAATAATGGCAGAAAGCCCAGCGTAGCCTTCAGAACGGGTTCGACTTCCGTCCGGAGAAATGGTACTAGCAGGAAAATGCCCAGCAACCCGAGGATCACGCTGGGTACGGCGGCCAGAAGTTCGATCACAAAGGCCAGGCGCTGCGAAATCCGTGGAGGGGCAAGTTCCGCCAGAAATATAGCTGCTCCAACTCCCAAAGGCAGCGCAAGCCCCAGGCTCACTGCAGAGGTAACCAGTGTACCAAAAATGAACGGTAGCGCCCCAAAGTTCTCAAGGACGGGGTCCCAGGTGCTCGTCACAAGAAAGCGCCACCCGAAACGCTGGCGGGGTAACGCCGAATGGGTCCACAATTCATAGACCAGCAGGACTGTAATCAGAACAACGGCAGCGGCGAAGGCTAGGGTGATCAGATGAGCAATCTCGTCCCCGCTCCGGAGCCTCTGAATGTAGGAGCTTAAACGGCGTCTGGGTGCTCGGAACCGAGGCGGGATCGGAGTTTCGGCCGAAACAGGTATGATTGACATACTACGTGACCTGGCACAAGGATGAACGGCCCAACGGCTAAACACCTACCGCGTGCGGATTCGCGATGACGTGTCCCATTCATGGGAACCTGACAGGACGACTGCTGGCAGGCCGCAGCAGATTTCGAAAGCGGAGCCGCTGCTTCGAAGCTCACTAGGTTCCATGCAGCCACGTTCCGGCAATCCGGGCAAGCACACGCACTCCCTTCTCCAACCGGCGGTTGATTAATTGATCAGGGAAATGTGCTGCATATCGAGCTGCTTCACTGAGTCGGGCAATTGAGCGTAATCGAGACTCTCCACCATACCCTGGCCGTCAGTCAGCATCCAGCGCAGGAAGTCCTTAATCGCGTCCCGCTTGGTTGCGTCGGGAATGTGAATCGGGATCAGCAGATACGTAAAGCTGCAGATCGGGTAAGCGTTCTTCCCCGGTGGGTTGGTAATCGAGACCCGGACATCTTTCGCCATTTCACTCGCAGCACCTGCTGCCGCCTGCCCGGCTGTTTCCATACTGGCTTTAACGAAATTTCCCGAAGAGTTCTGGACAAGGCCGAAGGACATCTTGTTTTGGAGCGCGTAGATCAGCTCCACATAACCAATGGCATAAGGCGTCTGGCTGACCAGACCGGCCACACCTTCGTTGCCTTTGCCGCCCAAGCCGACCGGCCAGCGGACCGAAGTATTGCTGCCCACCTTTGATTTCCAATCCGGGCTGATCTTCGAAAGGTAGTCGGTCCAGACAAAGGTAGTCCCGCTGCCATCGGAGCGATGAACGACGGTGATATCTTTGGGTGGAAGCGCTACTCCGGGATTGTTCTTTTGGATCTCTGGCGCGTTCCATTTGGTGATCTTGCCAAGATAGATGCCTGCCAGGGCCACCGGCGTGAACCTCAACTGCTTGTCGATTCCTGGAATGTTGTAGCTGGGCACTACTGCACCCAGCACTGTGGGGAACTGTACGACGTGCAGGTTTAGTTCCCGCAGCATTTCGTCCGTGAGGGGAACATCCGATGCTCCGAAATCCACCGTGCCTTCGTGGAGTTGCCGGATCCCGCCCCCGGAGCCAATGGACTGGTAATTGATAGCCACGTTTGGATGAAGCCTTTGGTATTCGCTAAACCACTTGGAATAGATGGGATAAGGAAAGGTGGCGCCAGCGGCATTCAGCGTGAGCATACCTGAAGCTGAGCCGGAACCTGACCCCTGCCGGTTACAAGCACTGAGCAGCCCCATCAATGCCAGCGTCACAGCCAAGCCTGCGATAGTGCCTTTAAGTCTCATTTTGATATCGGTTCCTTCCATGAGATTGGTGGTCAATTGTTACAGGAATGTTAAGGCCGTGTTACGAGTTCATTAAAGTAGTGTGGCAGACTGGAACCTCTTCATATTGCACCCCAAGCTCTAGTAGTTGAACTGGGTCCAGATCACAATTCCGTTCGTGTCTGGCCCCGTCTGCCCCTGGGGATGGATCCAGTGAAAACTCTGGTCGCCGAACGCAACATCGAAGTGGTCGTTGACCTTGTAGGCGATGCCACCAACGGTGCGCTGGAAATCCAGCGGGTTATCCGCCAGGCCGACCGAAGAAGGCTGGAAGTTTGTGTTCGGCTGAATGTACTGAAAGAGGCCCCACAGTGAAAACGGCGAGTGGCCCAGGCGCGCGTGGCCGAAGACGTTGAAGCCTTGCTGCCGTGTGTGAGTTCCACCGAGAACGGTTCCCGCCAGGGTGTTGAAGGGGTCGCCTGCTGCCGGGCCGGCGCCTGAGAACACGTTGCCCGTACTCGTCGCGTTGCGCCCGAGCTGATACTCGAAGGCGATCTGGTATGCCTTGTCATGGCTCTGATAATGCACCAGCAGCGACAAGCGGTTGAGGGGTGTGCTTATCTGTGAGGGCAGCTTCGTGTTGTAACCGTAGTTTTCAAACGCCGTGAATCCCAGGCCCGTCCGGTCCTCGGTTGTGCCGAACGGATAAAAGGTCAGCCGGCCCATGACCTGCTTTTTGTCGCTCGTTTCGAGCGAGTGGAAGCTGGCCGTATTGAAGACTCCCAAATCGTAGTCCAGGTACTCTTTTCCATTCCATTCGAGGGGACCGTGCAGCTTGACTCCGTCATAAGTCGAGCTCAAGCTCAGGTAGTTCCAAGGCACGAGATACGTGTATCGGTGGCTGCTGAGAGCCTCTTCCCAGTCAACAAGGGGTTCCGTCGTCTGACCCAAGGTGAGCTTGGCCTTCTTGAATGCGCCATTGCCAAAGATATTTTGCAAGTCGACGAAGCCATATTTCAGGCGGAACGCGAGGCTGCCGTCACTTGCGCGATAGATGTCGGGAGTGATGCGCAAGGTGACCTTGTCATTTGGCGAGTAAAAGAAGTTGATGTAGCCCCGCGTTAATTCAAAGGCGTTGAACCCATCGTTTCCCGGGGCAAGGTGGGTAGTGGGCAAGTCCTGAAACGCTGGACCGAAGCCGGTCTCATTGTAGTGCGAGAAGTTACCGTAGAACGTAGCGCCGAGCTTGATGTCCTGCGTGGCAACGGGCCCCAGTTTTTCATGCTTCTCTGCTTGAGCCGGCACGGGTTGCGCGGCATTTGATGCGTTCAGAAGATTGCTGGATGACGTCTTCGAGGCCGTTTCGCTCTCCACTGTTTCGGAGTCGGTGGGAACTAATGGACTCAGGCTTGCCACCTCTGCCGCTGACGGGAATTGCGGAGCAGCTTCTGATGCTGAGGCCGTCGTCGCCGTGTTCGCTCGTCGTGCGGCTGATGCCGCCGCATTCGGCGCCGGCTGGGCGACGGGCGCTTCCGCAGTGGAATGCGCAGTGATTGCAACCTGCGCCTGCAACCGATTCATCGCCTGGAAAAGCTGTGCAATCTGTTCCTGCTGGAGCGCCAGTTGCTTCTTCAATTGGGCGATCTCGTCCGCCCGGCCAGCCGGACCTTTCTGACTTGCTTTCGCCGTGTTCTGGTCCCGCTTCTTCGATTTCGCGCGTTTGCGATGATTGAGAGGCTTCGTGGGAGCCTTTGGTATGTCTCCGGCCGGGCTCGGCTTTTCCGCTGCCCATGTGAGGACCGCGCCTGACAGGCAGGCGGCGAGGAGTGCAGCGCCCACGCGCGGCCATGACTTGTTCACTTTGGAATGCATGTCTGCTCCTTGTCTGTTCTCAGTACTCTCATATGGGCCGAGGCCGAAGAAAACTGAAAGTTTGTTGTCAGCACATGACTCGGCCACGCGGTGAAGGTGTAGAAAGGGTCGTTTCTGTGGTGAACCAATAGGGCGGTAATTTCACGCTTCGAAGCAAGGCCTCCTGGTACGTTAGTTCTTTTCACGCTCCCATCATGAAGGATGAGTGTTAAGGCTTGATGACAGATCGATGAACGTGCCGTTACATTCCAGGCCTGGGCTGCAGCCAGGGTTGAACCAAAGCGACGGCCTCGTGCGAGCAGGAGCAGAGAACCTGGAATCTATGCAGGTTGCAGGATTCCAGAAGGCACTTTAGAGCGAAAGCTGGCGCGGCAAAACAAAACACTCGAAGATGCGTTCTCGACGCGTCGTTTTTGGCCGGTAGCAACGGAGATCGTTCCGCGCTCGTTTCAGGCGGATCAGCCACTGACGCGAATTTCGTATTCTGGCGGGGTCCCGTCTTACCAGTTGGTAATCGATCCGTCAGGACGGCGGAACATGGGAATGGGACGCGAATTCTCCGTGATTTCAGCCGCCAGCCTGAGCGGTTTCGTGTCGAGCTCCACTCCAAGCCCCGGCCGGCGGTTGGGCCAGAGTTTACCGCTTCGAAAATCGTAGAATTGCGGCAGGTGGTCGTAATTGTGGACGCCGTTGCCCAGCATCTCCATCATCACTGGCCCGGCGAAAACTCCGCAACAATGGACCAATGCCGCTTCTGAAACCGGACCTGTAAAGTGGGGGATGAGCCCGACGTAATGCGCATCACACAGTGCGGCGATTTTCATATATTCGGTGATGCCGCCGACGTTCGGCAGCGTCACCCGCGCATAATCGATCAACTGGTTTTCGATGAGCCATCGGACGTCCCACTTGCTTCCAAACTGCTCGCCGACGGCGATGGGTACCTTGACGTGCGCGCGCAATTCGCGATAAACGCCGGGGTCCTCTGACCGCACCAGGTCCTCCGCAAAATACGGTTCCAGAGGTTCGATCAATGTGGAGAGACGGACCGCGTCCGGGAAATCCAGCCGGGTGTGATAGTCAAGCGCCCAGTCAGCGTCAGGGCCGACGCCGTCGCGAATTTCGACGCAGTCCTGATAGGTCTTACGGACCGCTTGGTGCGAATTGAAGGGCTGGCCGCTTGGCGGGTCAGCGGTGGCGTAGCGGAAGGCGCGGAACCCGGCTTCCACACAGGCGCGCGCAGTTTCCTTGAGGGTTCCCTGCTGAGGGAAACCGGTTGAGTAGCACTCCACGTGGTCACGCGAAAGGCCGCCGAGTAACTCATACACCGGAACACCCAGCGCCTTGCCCTTGATGTCCCAAAGCGCCAGGTCGATGGCCCCCAGGGCGTCCAGCTTTTCGCGGCCGGCAGGATAGAAGTAACCACGAAACATCATCTGCCACAAGTGCTCGATGCGCGCGGGGTCTTCGCCGATGAGCATGGCGGCGCATTGTTGGATGGTGTCCGGCGACCCGCCTTCGCCAATCCCAGTGATTCCCTGGTCAGTCTCCACGGTCACGATGTGGAAACTTTGATTGAAGGACGGCGGCGACTGGGGATTATGGTAAAAACGAATGCGCGTGATCTTCATTCCGGAACTCCTTGCCGGCGATGATGAGGAGGAAGGGCCCGCGGGCTTTGGTGTATCGGGCGCCGGTCCCGCACCTGCACTCCCGGCCACCGCAGCCGCACCGCCTAGTCCCGCTGTCTGAAGAAAAGTTCGGCGTTTCATCATTCGCCTCCCAGCTTCCAATGTGTAACGCCGCGCAACCCGTGCAGTCCTCCGAGTCGTCCATGCGTGCTTCCTCAGATAGCTGGCGGCACTGGCGAAAGCGACCTTAACCTTCTGCGAAGAAAATTGCAAGTCCGCGGGACAATGCCCCGGTTGACCCGCTCGAAGCGTGGGCCGCGGCGCCGGTCAGCACTAGGAGGTTTTAGGTGCCTGGGGCGGACAGGTGGGCAGAAGAATCGTGAACGTGGATCCTTTTCCCAACCGGCTTTCCACGCTCACAGCGCCGTTCATTCGCTCGACGGCATGCTTGACAATGGAGAGTCCCAGGCCTGTACCGCCCATTTCACGCGATCGCGCTTTATCCACCCGGTAGAACCGCTCGAACACCCGCGACAGATCAGTGGAGGGTATGCCAATGCCAGTGTCCGCGACGATGATGCGAACATGGCCACCGGCTTCTCTTCTGACCTCCACACGAACTTCGCCGGAGGGACGGTTGAACTTGACGGCGTTGTCGAGCAGGTTCACCAGCGCCTGTTCCAGGCGCCCTCTTTCCGCAAGCACTTCGGCTTCATCCAGTTCGCCGCTGGTAAGGGCAACCCCGCGAAGCCGGGCCGCTGGCTCGATCATCTTCAGGGCCGCATCAACAGCCGAGCGCACGGAAACGGGCCTTGATTCAGCGGCGGGCCTTTCCGATTCAAGCTCCGACAGCGCCAGCAGATCTGACGCGATGTTGCTCAGGCGGGTGGCGCGGGACTTGATGATCTCGACAAATTGTCTGTTGTTTTCCTCGTCTTCCAGCGCGCCGTCCAACAGAGTTTCGGCATAGCCGCTGATGGCGGTCAGGGGAGTGCGCAGTTCGTGCGAAACGTTGGCGACAAAGTCCCTCCTAACGCGCTCTAATCGCTCCAGGTCGGTGATGTCGTAGAAAATCGCAATGGCGCCGCCTTGAACCGTCCCTGCGAGCGGGGTCACCTGCACTTCAAAGGAGCGCCCTTCTGCGCCGGCAAGCCGGACCCGCCGCTTCAAGGGCTGGAAGGATTCCAGCACATGCGTAAACATACTCAGCAGTTCGGGGTCGCGCAAGACATCCAGCAGAGACTGGTTCTCCGGTATGGAGTCTGAAGTCCCCACGACGCGGCGGAACGCATTGTTGCAGAACGTGACCCTGAGCTTGCTGTCCACGGCCACCACTCCTTCCACCATGCTGGCAAGAATGCTTTCGCGCCGCGCGGATTCCAGACTCAGGCGGTCAACCAGCTCACGCAGCCGGGAGCCTGTCCGATCGAGCGCGCGCGCGAGGTCACCCAGTTCGTCGTTCCCGTACACCAACGAGCGCTGGGCGGAAGGCGTTTTGTCCAGGTCCTCAGCAAACGTTTTGAGGCTTTTGACGCGACGTGTAAAAGACCGCGAGAAGAAATATGCAATTGCCAGCGCGAGAAGCAGAGCAACCAGCGAGGCAATCCAGATTTCATTGTGCAAGGCCGCGGCCGCGGACGTGGCATCCGTCAGCGGGACTTGCAGTTGCAGAGCATATGCCGGTTTCCCCTGGTAGACAAGAGGTATCGCCAGGTAAAACTGCTCCTGGTTAAGCTCAGGGTCAGGCCGCACCGCCATCCCCGGCGTTCCCTGGAGGGCCTTTTGGACTTCCGCAAAGTCGGCGCGGCTGGCGAACCCCTTCGAGATCCCCTGCGAGTCAGCGAGAACGATACCCTGAGGATCGATGATCGCCACGCGTGCATGCGAACGGACCTGTGCTTCACGCGACCAGTTCTCGAGGGCCGACGGCGGGACCGTTGCCGCCTCCCCTGCAAGGACCTCCGCTTCCACCTGCAACCGGCGATGGATATTCTCAGTTTGAAGCTGGGCGGTGAAACGGATGAAATAAATATTCATGCCCAGCAGCGTTCCTGCCATCAGGAGAAAAGAGGCGATCAGCAGTTTGCGGAATATCGGGCTGGTCAAGGCCATGCGCGTCCGGAATAGGGGCCGGCTGTAAGCTCAATCCTCGCGAGAGTCTGCATCGCCGGGAAAGAACCGGTATCCGGACCCTCGCACGGTCTGCACGTACTGAGGCGACCCTCCACTTTTTTCGATCTTCTCTCGGAGACGCCGAATGTGGACGTCCACCGTGCGAGGGGTCACAAAGCGGTCCGCGCCCCAGACGTTGTCAAGCAACTGCTCGCGGGTGAACACACGCCGGGGCTGAGAAGCCAGAAAGTGAAGCAGCTTGAATTCGAGCGCGCTTAATTGAATGAGACGGCCGCGAACCTTCACTTCGCGCGTCCCCGAGTCCAGCCGCAACTCTGGCAGTTCAATGATCTCCGCCTTGCCGGGCACGGCCTCCCGGCGGCGCAGGACGGCCTTTGCACGAGCAACCAGTTCTCGCGGGCTGAAAGGCTTCACAACATAATCGTCGGCCCCAAGCTCCAATCCAACGACACGGTCAATTTCTTCACCTTTGGCCGTCAGGAAAATAATAGGCAGCCCTTTCAGGCGTTCATCCGCCCGCACCCGCCTGCAAATCTCCGTGCCGTCAACATCGGGCAGCATCACGTCGAGGAGGACCAGGTCAACGGAATTATGGCGGATGTATTCCAGTCCGTCCCTGCCGCTCGAAAAACTCTCGATGTCAAATCCTTCCTTCCGGAAATTGTACCGGACGAGATCGACAATATCTTTTTCGTCTTCTATGATGACAACTCGCTGACGCACGGAGGGATTATAGCATCCGCTACTTCTGCCAGATTGGAACTTGATAAAGCAAAGCCCGATGCTCGCGATCCGCGTAAACACATCCGGCGAAAAACGGGCGGTGGCCTGGCATGGCGCGCGGACACGTCACCACGTATCAGCTTCGTTTTTTCGCGAAGCTGATCGCTTTCAGCATCACCCCGTTGCTGGGGATGACATTCCCAAAATGGTTTTCAAATCCCTTGACCGCACCACGAAATCCTGTTGATCCCTTCAGATTGACTTCTCGGATCACTTGGCCCAGACGCGGACTTGGCCATTCGAACGCAAAAAAACTGATGGAATCTGTATCCTCTCTGCCGCAAGCTACTTCATCGGCTCCGTAGCAGTAGGCTCCCCGGCGGGGATGGCTACGCCAGTTCCATTCGAGAATGTTGACGCCGTAGCGAATGGGGATAACCTCAGGCAAGCCGTCGTCATAAACCACTTCATACCATCCCAAAAGGTCCGCGGAGTCGCGCATGTCCCAGATCAGGCGGTAGGCTTCTTTGTTGGTGGCGGGCCGAGCGCAGGCGTGCAGAAAAATCAGACCGGTGGCGTCTTCTCCAATTCGGATGCCTTGAACCTCGCGTGGTAATGGGTTCGGCGTTTCACCTTCCGCGCCCACCATCACGAGAGCATTGCCGCTGACAGCGCCAGGTGATTCCAGATCAAACACCCGGTTGCCCATCGTTATTCTTCCGCCGCGCATGCCGCTGAGGTCAACTGAGAAGACCAATTGCCGGAGGGGCGTGTTAAACGAGGGGGAGATGTTGATGGGCGACGCGGGATCGCCTGCTTCGCTGGGCGTTGTATCTCCGCTGAGGTCCCGCCGCAGACCCGGAATGGAGGCCTGGACGGTGGAAGAAAGTTGCGCAGGTTCCATAACGCCGGTTGACCAGAGAAGACTGCTGCAACCCAAAAAGCTATAAATCAGATCTTTCCCGAAGTTGAACTCGTTAGTCGCTTCCCAGGCTGACGGAGCGCCACCGATGATCGTGGAACGCTTGATGCGCTCAGGGTAGTTCTGTACGTCCGGCTCCATATTTCCATAAATCTGGCGAAATCCGAAATCATCCAGTTGTGCTTCGTTACTCCTGCCGTTCTCCTTCTCGGACCAGAACCAGTTGAAAATCAGGATGTCTTTGGGGACCAGTTCCTTCACCTGCTGCGGAGTCATAGCGCCGGGCGAGTGGTAAACCCATCCGTCGTGGGTAACGTGCCTGCGCAGCCCTTTGCCGCGTACGCTCTCCAGCAGATAATCGCCCCAGATTGCCATCTTGGTGTTCTTGTTTGCCAGATACTCATGGACCTTGATGAGATCATTGCCATAGACTTCTCCAGGATTTTTCGATTTGCAGCAGGGGCACAAGCCGAAAGGAGCGAACCATTCGTCATGACCTGCGTGGACCAAGCTGGGTTTCATCACCTCCAGAAATTCGTCCATCACTTCAAACAGGAGCTTGTAACTTTGCGGGTTCGACGCGCAGTACGTATCCGGCCATTTGTCGCCGGGAACCTCCGACAAATCTTTGTGCCGGGTCAACAGGTAGAAGGCATGGGTCAGCGACGGGATGGCAGGAATGACTTCAATCGAGTGATGCCGGCACCATTCAATCAGGTCAGCCACTTCAGCCTTCTCAAGGAATGCTCCGTCCCCGCAGTCCTGATGTGAAGAATTCTGTTCCCTGCCGTGCAAGGGGCCCGGCGGGTAATTGCGGCGGCTGTAGTTGGTGTCGCGCGTAAACTCCACCCAGCCTTCATTCAACTCCGGGTGGCTGTCGAAACGCATACAGGCGTTCATTTCCATAACAACTGTATTGAACTTGTACCGAGCCATGAACTCGCGCACAAAGCGCTTGAACATGGGAAGGTTGTCCCGGCCAGGCACGTAAAGGTAAATCCCCCGAAATGGCTTGTCAGGCCAATCCCGTACCTGCACGCAATTAACCTGGAGTTGGCCCTCCCCTTTCCCGATCAATTGCCGGAGTGACTGCAGGCCGTAGAAAGCTCCGCGGTCGTCAGACCCGGCGACCACGATTGAATGGTCATCAACCTGGAGGTAATATCCTTCGGGACCCGGACTGGTAGCGCTAACGTCCGGTCGATGCTGACGGCAAAACTCACGCACCAGGGGATTGTTAATCGATCCCATCAGGATGAAGCGATTGCCATTGGGCAGAGAATTTTCATTCCGGACACGAGGCTGGACTCCGTAGCGGTCGCTCAATTCCTCGACCAGATGACGCGCCAGGCGCTGATCATTTTCGGAAGCTGCGCCGGGAAGGATGATCGTGCTCTCCTCGTTCAGCAGGAAACGTCCAGTTGATTCGGTCATCTCATGGGGCTTGGGAAATATCCCTACCGGGTCCGCAGGGCCCATCGAATCTCCGCCTCCAAGTTGTGCGTCCGGCATTTCGCCCTCAAACGCGCTACCAGCGGCCCGGCTGGCGCCCGGAAGAATCGAGGTCGCCAGCAGCGAACCCGTCGTGCGGCCCAGGAATGAACGGCGATCGAATCTGTTTGGCATAGTGTCTCCTGCTCTTCGTGAGTTGTTTTACGCCGCCTTCTGAGTCGGGTTACGAGATGTTGCGGACCACTCGAAAGCCGTAATCCGTATACCGGAAATCTGGCGGAATGCTGGAGCGCGCGGCGCAACGGCTCGCCTTGATGTGGTGACGCCAGGCGCCTCCTCGCGATGCGCGCCGCTCACCGGACGGCGGACCCGCGGGATTACACTTCGGCGAGCAGGCATAGTATTCCTTCGAGTACCAGTCTGCACACCACTCGTGGACGTTCTCGCCCACATCATAAAGGCCAAATGGGTTGGGCGTGCCCTGGCCTACCGGCAGGGGCCCGGAAATCCTCCCTGCCCAGCGGCGAATGTATTCGCTGTGCGTCTCGGGCAAGTCATCGCCCCACGGATACCGCGCGCCCTCTTTCCCGCCTTGCGCGGCTTTCTCCCACTCGGCCTCCGTGGGCAGGCGATACTGCCGGCCACTCACTCGGCTCAACCAGCAGCAGTATTGATTGGCTTCAAGCCAGTTTACAGCCACCACCGGCTGGTCAGGATGGCTAAAGTCCCGACTCCGCCATTCGGGAGGCCCAGGATGGTCCGTGGCATCCATGAACACCGCCCAGTCGCGATTTCGGACCTGGAAAACCGCCATTTCAAACGGGTCGATCCAGACTCGATGGACGGGTTGCTCGTCGTCCCGACCGGCGGCGCAACCCATCTGGAAATCACCGGCAGGGACCAGGACGCAGCAAGGCTCAGCGAATTCGCTCATGCCTGTACACATCGTATTCGTTTCATGGACGTCTACGCATTTTGCGCCCTCACCTCTGGGGGTGCCGGCATCGTTTCAGCAGGACCGGAAATACAAATCCGGCGGTCAGCCGTTTAAGGGCCGGCGGTCGCCATTCACTTGAGTGCGGCCTCGCCCTTCAACAGCCCCAAGCCAGTAAGGATGGACCGCAACTCCTGGCGGTCTGCTTCAGGAAGCGGTGCAAGCGGTGGCCGAACGCGACCAGCATTCAGTCCGCAAAGATTCATGGCTTCCTTGATGACCAGGGTCCTGTAACCGGGTCTTTTGACGCGAAGGTCATAAACTCTCATCGTCTCCCGATCAACTACGCGCGCGGCGGTTTCCAACTCTCCCGCGCGAAGGTGCGCCAGAATCTTCCGGCAGGTCTCGGGCATAAAGTTCACGATGCCGCTGGTAAACGCTTTGACGCCCAGGGCGAAATAGCTGGGAGCGAGAATTTCTCCCACGCCGCAAAGCAGCGCCATCCGGTCTCCAACTGCTCCCCACTGGCGGACGAACTGGTCCATATCTCCGTGCTCGTCCTTCATCCCGACAATATTCTGAACCTTCGCCAGACGGCGGAGCAGCGAAGGGCTGAAATTGGTGGTGTGCGTCTGAAACAAGATCACTCCCAGCTTCGTCGCCGCCGCGATGGAGTTGTAGTATTCAAAGAGACCATCTTCGTTGGCGTGCGTGAAGTATGGTGGAAGCACCAGGACACCGTCGGCGCCATAGGATTCCGCGGCTTGCGCCAGATCGCGGGCGATGGGCACAGTGAACCCGACGCCCACCAGCACGGGCTTTTCGCCTTGGACCTCTTCCACCACGGCCCGCCCGATTGCTTTGTGCTCCTCGGGCGATAGCGCATAGATCTCGCCGTTGCCCGCCAGCGGGACCACCACCTCACAGTGCTCGGCCAGGTATGCCGCGTTCTGCCGCAGCGCCTCGAAGTCAACGTTGAGGTCTTCGCGGAACGGAGTCACGCCAAACCCGACGATTCCTTGCAGCGCTGATTTTAATTCTGTACTTTCAAGTGGCATTCTGGGCCTCCCGCTAACAAGAGTAAGGTCTTCTTAAGGTCGCATTGTCTGGCGAGGAAAATACTTCCTCAAATTCAAACGGCGCCTGGCCGTCCGCCCTGTGGCGAACAATTTGCTGCCCGTGGTAGTGAATTGCGTTAGTATTTCCCAAAGAAAGAGCATTCTATTACATTCAGGAAAGAAAGAGGAGCATCGGGGGAGCTGAAGAAAGAATGTCGAAGAAACACCAGGCAACGGTCCAGAAGCAATTTACGGACACAGCAGAAGCTTTCGCAAAGTTTGCCGTGCGGGACTCACCCGAGATCATTGCGGAGAAAGTCCGGTTCCTGAAGCCCCAGCCCGAAATGCTGTTCCTCGATGTGGCCTGCGGGCCAGGAGGCCTGGTTGTCGCCATGGCTCCGGGGCTTCGATATGCATATGGAATGGACCTGACGCCCGAGATGTTGCGCCACTCGCGCCAGTTCCAGGCCGAAAAGCAGGCCGGAAACGTGGCTTTTGTTCGCGCCGAAGGAGAAGCGATTCCTTATCCCGACGCCAGCTTCAGTCTGGTGAGCTGCCAGTACGCGTTCCACCATATACCCAAGCCCGAACTTGTCCTCCAGGAGATGCTGCGCGTGACCAAGCCGGACGGGAGCATATTTGTGGATGACACTCTGGGCCCGGAAAGCGACGATAAGTTCGACCTGCACAACCGGATTGAAGTGGTTCGCGATCCCTCCCACACGCGATCGTTGCGGCTGACCACCTTCTTAAGAATGTTTGACAACTTCGGCCTCGAAATCGTTTCCCAGTCCTTCAAGCGGCACCGGCGTTCGTTCGACCAGTGGATGCTCCGCGCGGGGCACAAGCCCGGCGACAAACGGTACCTGGAGACCCGCAGGCTCATGGAGAAATCCGCGGCAGGCGATAAGGCGGGCTTTTCACCTCAGGTCCAGGGAGATGACATCGAGATTACCCACAACGAAGGGATGTTTCTGGTCGCCCGGCGCGCGGAGTCGTGAACAAAACCGTCGTCACGATCCGTATTCATTCTTCACGCTGCCCGCCTTAAGGAAAGGCCACTCGCCGTTGGCGCGGGCCCGGAAAAAGTAAGCGGCGGTGCCAAGCACGAACACCACAAGCGCAAACAACAGCGCTCCCCGCGCTGAAGTAGACAGAATATACAGCCAGCCAAACAGAGAAATAACGCCTGGGATAGGATAAAACCACATCCTGAATGGGCGTTCCATGTCGGGCCGCCTGAAGCGGAGGACAAAGAAGCCAACCGCTTGCGGCAAATACTGCAGAAGCACGCGCGTCGCCACCAGGCTGACAATCACCTCCGGCAGTCGCAGCAGGCTGAAGCCGGCGGCGATCACGCCGAGCGTCACCAGCGACACGTGAGGAAAATCGTGCTGGGGGTGCAGCCGGGCAAAGACTTTGAAGAAATTGCCGTCGGCCGCGGCGGCGTAGGGAATGCGCGAATACCCCAGCAACAGCGAAAAAGCGGAAGCGAAGGCGATCCAGAGCATCAGCAGAGTCATCACCTGGCCGGCAAAACGCCCCTGGAGCTTCTGGATGTACTCGGAAGCGATAAAGTGGCTGTGCTGCGCCTCTCGCCATGGAACCACGCTGAGAATCGAGGTGTTCATCAGAATATAAACGATGGCCACAGCCGAAATGGAAAACAGTATGGCCAATGGAATAATGCGTCCCGGCTCGCGAATCTCCTCAGCCAGATAGCAAACGTTGTAATAGCCGAAATAGTCGTAAAGCGCGTAAAGGGTAGCGTGTCCGAGGCCCGCCCAGAACAGCACATTCAGGTGGAAGGCGCCGGGCGGAAAATCAAAAATATGCGAGGCGCTAAGGTGAGGCAGTCCGGAGATGATGACCCAGAAGCAGCCGATCATCACGCCGCCCAACATCACCACTGACAGGTTGCCGACCGCGCGGATCCGCCGGTACAGCAGGAGGATAAGAAAAAGGGGAATGGTGGACGCAAACACACGCACTTCCCAGGGCGTCATGCTGGGGACGAGGTAATGGAAATAGTTGGCAAATCCGATGCTGCCGCTCGCCACCGACAGCGGCGCCGAAAACATGATCTGCCAGACGACCAGGAAGGAAATCCAGCGGCCTGCTCCGGCCGGGCCGAATGCTTCTCGCAAGTAGTGGTAACTTCCGCCGGCTCTGGGCATGGCGGCGCCCAGTTCCGCCCACACCAGGCCGTCGCAGAAAGCCAGTGCCGCCCCGAGAAGCCATCCCAGCATGGCCTGTGGACCGCCCATTGTCGCCAAAAAAAGCGGGATGGTGATGAACGGGCCGATCCCCACCATGTCCGTAATGGCGAGAGACGTGGCATGGAGGAATCCCAGGTCGCGCCGCAGGCCCGTTTTGTGCCCAGGTTCTGCCATTGTTCGTCCCGCAACCATCTGAAAGCGGCTGCCTGCTCAGGATTCGTGGTCAGTTGCGCGCTCTTTGGAAGGTCATGGGGCCTGTTCAGGAATTTTCAAGTTCGGGACGGTTCGCATCGTCCTCGTCCACGGACCCGATCTGTTCCCACGGCCGTCAGGGACGGGGCAGAATTCCATCTCATTCCCGGTGGAGGCTGCGCAGAATCTCAGACTTTACCTGCTGCGGAGGCTTGCGGCTTTTTGACCCCGAGAGGAGGAAATAGACGGACTGGGCGGCCTCACGAAGATGGTCCATGCAGTACGGGCAGCCACGCTCAATGTGGTCCTTCACCGGCGCTGCCTCCTTCGGCTTCAGCAGGCCCAGCAGGAACAGTTCATAAACGTCGTCTAGATACTGACACTCCATGTTCCCATCACGGCGCGCAGGCGGTGCCGCAAAAAGCGCAGCCCGGCACGCAACTCATGCTCAACCCGCCCCGGCGGCTGCTCAACCTGCCGGGCTATTTCGGTCTCCGTAAAGCCTTTCACAATCGCCAGTGTCAGCAACTCGCTTTGGGGCCTGGGGAGACGGCGAACTAACTTCTCCAGAAGGTGCCGTCGTTTTTCAACGTACTCAATGTCAACCGGGCGGGGCATCCAGGAATTCGACTTCATCAGCCATTGCACGCGGGTATGGGCAGTGGTCCGCAACCCTGCTTTCGAGCGTTGCCAGTCGACAGCTCTTGCGCGGGCCTCCAGTACCAGCCAGACCCTGACGCTGCCTCCTCCCGCCTCGATCCGCTTTGCATCGCGCCACAGACGGATGAAAACGTCTTTAAGGATTTCCTGCGCAGCCTCGCTTTCAGAGATGATTTCGGTGATCAGCCCAAAGAGACCGGGCGCTGCCACGTCATAGAGCTGAGCCAGCGCCGACTCGTCGCGCTGCGTGATGCCTGCCAGCAATTGCCGAACTGTAGGATCCTGGGCCATGTTTTCCAACTCGCGGAGCCCAAGGTAGAGACGTGATTCGTGGGAGATATCTTGTTCCAGCCCGTCCGAGAGAGAGCGGTTGACCTAGCTCTCGCCAATGCCAAGTCGTGCCGAAGCCGCCCTGTCATAAACCCTTAATCGTCCTGCCCCCGGCATCCCACATAGCCTCTGCCTTGTGGAAATAAGAGTAATTCGCCAGGTGGCATCCGATGGCGGTGTTGTTCCCGAAAACCGGGTCCTCCACCGACGGCCGCCGCGTCCTGACCGACTGAAAGAAATTCCAAAGGTGCTGTGCGTCTTCATTATAACCGGGTGGAGTGTGGTAGCTGGCGCCCTCAATCGGCTGTGCCGTGCCCGGCGCGGTTTTATGCTCGGCTTCCCACTGCTTCACATATTCGGCGTGCAGTTTGGGAGGGAAGCTCGAGGCATAGTAGCAGGGCGCATGGTCCTTTCCATCCTGGGGTGAAACGGTGAGCCCGCGCCCCTGAATTTCAATGGTTCCGCGAGTCCCGAGGATCTTCACCACCTCATCCTCATCATTGTCGAGGGTGACGCGGATCATACAACGGAAATTCGGATATTCATAAACCGTGGACATCTGGTCAGGGTAGTCACGCCCATCAACATTCCACTGGAAAAGTCCTCCCTGGGAGTAGGCGCGCTCCGGAGGAGCGGTCACGCCCATGATGTAGTGGATCCCGGTGAGCAGATGCACGTAAAGGTCGCCCGGAATGCCTTCCCCATAGTCACGAAATGCTCTCCACCGGGCGAAGCGAATGGGAGAGAAAGGATGCTTGGGAGCCGAACCCTGCCACGTTTCCCAATCCAGGTTCTCAGTGGAAAGGCCGGGTGGCGGCGGATACACCCAGGCGCCGCAAGGGGAATTCCTGCCCATCGTGTCTTCAACCAGCCGGACATCTCCGATGGCCCCTGAGTCGATGAGTTCCTTGGCCTTGGCATAGATGATGGAACTTCGGCGCTGGCTGCCGATCTGCACAATGCGCTGGTTCTTGTTCGCGGCCTCGATGATGGGAAAGCCCTGGCTTACTTCGTGCGTCATGGGCTTTTCGCAATAGATGTCCTTCCCTGCGCTGCAGGCGTCCACGATGATGCGCTCGTGCCAGTGGTCGGGAACCGCCGCAACAATGCAGTCTATGTCCTTGTTTTCCAGCAGCTCCTTATACTGCCGGGTGGCGGGGACTGTTTTGCCGGTTTCCCTTTGAATAATTGCATTGGCAAGGGTGTGCCGCCCGTCGTATAGATCGCAGGCCGCCACGCATTCAACGCCGGGAAGCCTGATGGATGTACCCAGCAAACCCGAGCCCTGCATGCCGATGCCGACCATGCCAAAGCGCACCGTGTCGCTGGGCGGGACAGGACTGGGCGAAGCGGCAGGATTTTCAGCTTCGAGCAGGATCGATTTGCCAACCAGCGCCGCGCCGGCAGCAGTGGAAGTTCTGCGCATAAAATCCCGCCGCGATATCGACTCATTCCTCATGTCGATGCACCTCCCCTTCGTATCATTCAAATTATGACGATGCTTTGTCACTTGCCGGAAAACCGGCGCGCGCCTCGGTTGCGCGGCTGCGCTCATGCTGGCCGAAACGCAAGCCAGAGCCGCCGCGCTGACATCTGGTCTCCCGCGCTAAGTGCGGATGGTTTTTGCCTGTTCGTCCCAGACGGCCTCAGCCTTGTTGAAGTAGGAATGATTCGCCATGTGGCTCGCAGTAGCTGTCCAGTTGCCGAAGACGGGTCCCTCATCGTTGGGTTTCCGCGTCCTGACTGCGTTCAGGAAATTCTCCATGTGTACCAGGTCCTCATCGTAACCATCAGGCACGCGGAAGGTCTGAGACTGTTCGACAGCGGTCAGCGAACTCAACGGCGGGGCAGGATGCTCCTCCTTCCACTTCGCCCAGTACTCCTCGCGCAGCTTTTTCGGCCATCCATCCACGGAATACCGTTCGGGCTGGGGACGTGTATCCTGCGGGGCAAAAGTCACCGATTCCTCGCCACTGAACATCAGCGTTCCCTTGGTGCCATAAATGCGGGTGTCTCCGCCCTGCGAATCGTTATTCAGATTGCAGCGGACGGAAACCGTCGTTCCCGGAAAGGTATAGAGCGTCCAGATCAGGTCGGGCTCGTCACGGCCGTCTTTATAGTGATATAGACCGCCGCTGGCCACAGCCTTCTGAGGTGGCCCCTCGAATCCCATGGCGGTGTAAATTCCGGTCAGGATATGGACATACAGGTCGCCCGGCAGACCTTCACCATAATCCGAATAACCGCGCCAGCGGAAGAACCGCTTGGCGTCAAAAGGCCGCTTGGGCGCATCGCCGAGGAACTGCTCCCAGTCGATTGTCTGCTCGTTGGCGTCAGGCGGGATGGGATAGACCCAGGCGCCGCTCGGATCATTGCGATCGATCCAGCCCTCGACGGCGGTTATCTGTCCCAGCGCACCGCTCTCAACAATCTCTCGCCCCTTGGCAAAGACTATGTTGCTTCGCCGCTGGCTGCCCACCTGAACCATTCGTCCGTATTTCTGCGCCGCGTCAATGATTCTGAAGCCTTCCGGGACTTTGTGAGTCATCGGCTTTTCGCAATAAACGTCCTTGCCGGCAGCACAGGCGTCTTCCACAATCTTTGAATGCCAATGGTCCATGGTGGCCACAATCACAAAGTCGATGTCCTTGCGGTCAAGAATTCTGCGGTAATCTTTGGTGGTGTCCAGCTTCTTACCGGCGTGCTCCTGGGCAGCGATCAGTCGCCCGTCATAGAGGTCGGAGACCGCCACCATATCGACGCCGGGTGCGCGTAGCGCCGTCGATAAATCTTCGCATCCCCGCACTCCTGTCCCTATCGAGGCAAACCGCAGCCTGTCCGACGGTGGCACAGGCCGGGGCGACGCCATGGCGTGCGCCGGCTCCAGCAAGGTCACCTTGGCCGCCGAACCGACTGCGGCAGCCCCCGCTCCTACTCGCATAAAATCACGACGTGTCATTGAATCTCTAGACATAGAACACCTGCCCTCCTCGTGTAATTCTAAAAAAGAATCGATACAATTGAGATAACGGGCAAGTTTGACAGAAACGGGCGCAGAGGGAAAGGCTTTTGTTCACAAAACTTTCGCGGCGTCCGCCTCAGCCGTCAGGTGTGCGATTTGCTCAACAAAGCCAGCTTCCTGAGCGGTTCGCCTGTGATGCGCATGGTGGACCACTCCTCCATCACGCGTGCGCCGAGCGCCTTGTAAAACTCAAGCGCCGGAGTGTTCCAGTTGAGCACCTGCCATTCAAACCGGCCGCAGCCTTCGTCAACCGCCATCTTCGCCAGATGCGTCAGCAGAGATTTGCCGATTCCCCTGCCGCGAAACTCCGGCCGCACAAACAGGTCTTCCAGGTAAAGACCGGCACGGCCCATCCAGGTGGAGTAGTTATAGAAGAAGAGCGCGAAGCCTGCCGGATGGCCGCTCCATTCGGCAATGATCACGCGAAATTTCGGATTCGCGGAAAAACCGTCGCGCCGGATGTCCTGCTCCGCAGCTATGGCCTGTTGCGGCTCCCTCTCGTATTCGGCCAGCTCGTGGATGAGCTGGACAATCAGCGGAATGTCTTTGGTCACCGCCGGACGTATCCGGAGCATTGGATCCTCAATAAGAGTTCCAGAAACCAACCCAGGCTGAACCTTCACAATCGTAATTCATGACCCAGAAAAGACTCAAGCAGGCCGAGACCCGGCTTCTCCGGCTACCCACGGTTGACACAGGGTCGAGTCTGATATTAAATGACGGCCACAGACTGGGAGGTGAACAATGTTGACGCGGCGCAGTTTTCTTGGAGCGGTGGGAGGAGCGGCGGCAGGGGTGGTGATGCCCATTCGGGACGCTTGGGCTGCCGGAAAACCGGCATGGCCAGGTCCCATTGGGCTTGAGCTCTATACGGTTCGCGACCGCTTCGCCAAAGACCCTGCTGAAACTTTGGAGAAAGTTGCCGCTGCCGGTTACCGGGAGGTCGAGATCGGCCCCGGCAGCAAACCCGCCGCGCTGAGGCAAGACCTGCGGGCCGCCGGCCTGACCGCCCCAAGCGGCTATTTTGATGAACCCAAGACTCTTGAAGACTGGAAGAAAGCCGTCGGCCAAGCCCACGATTACGGCCTGCAGTACATCGTGGTCGGTGACAATCCTGTTCTAAACGCCGAAGCCTGGAGGCGCCGTGCCGATTTCTACAACCAGTGCGGGAGGGTGTCAAAGCAAGCCGGAATTCAGTTCTGCTACCACGCTCATTTCCATGAATTCGCCAAAGTGGGCGGCACCACTGGCTACGACATCCTGCTGAAGAACTGCGACCCTGATCTTCTGAAGATGGAGATGGATATCTTCTGGGTCACCTATGCCGGGGCTGATCCGCTCCACTACTGGCGGCTCTATCCCGGGCGGTTTCCCATGCTGCACATCAAAGACTTGCGCAAGGGCGTCAAGATCAGCCCTCAGAAAGACCCTGGAACAAGCGGCCCAAATCCCTTTGCTCCTGTGGGCCAGGGCCGCATTGATTGGCAGCGCATCTTTGCCCACGTGCATGAAGCCGGAGCCAAACATATCTTCGTCGAGCAGGACCGTTGCAATCTGCCGGAGTTCGAGGCCATCAGGATCAGCTACGAGTACCTCCGGAATCTCCGCCTGAGTTGATCGCCCCGCGCGCTCTAATGCGCTGCGGGCTGGCCCTTTGGAAAGCGCTTCTTTCAGTTTCGGTCAGGAAGGTCGAGGCTTCGTGCCGGTAGCCGCTACGGCATTACGGAACTGGCGCCTGGTTAGTTCGCTTGGGGCATTAAGGCCTGGGTAGCTGCCTGGCTGGCGGGCGAACCGGTCGCCTGAGGATACGACACCACCTGGATGCGGACAGGGGTCACCCCTGCGCCCATAAATCCCAACCGTTTTGCGGCCCCCATGCTGACGTCCAGCAGCCGGTTGGCCACCCATGGACCACGATCAGTCACTTCAAGCACCAGTGTCCGGGCGTTTAACAGGTTGGTCACCTTGATCCGGGTGCCCAACGGGAGCTTGCGATGGGCGCAGGTCATGGCCTTCATGTCGAAGGGATGCCCGCTGGCAGTTGGAAGTCCATGAAACTCCGGGCCATACCAGCTTGCCACGCCAAATTGCACCTTTGCACCTGCCGTCGTGTTTGACTGCAGCACTCTCAGCTCAGGCGACCTGGCTTCCGAGCGAGCAGAAAGCGCTACCAGAGCTGCCACTGCGCAGCCCATAACGAGGTTCCTCAATCCGCGACTCCCTTCAGTCCCCCCCGCCAGGCGAACCCGCGCCTAACGTACCCCGTCGTACCCGGTCTGTCTATGATGGCTCCAGCCTAGGAGGGTAGCAGTCGCATGTCAAGACGAATTATCGTTTCTAATTACCGGACGGTAGGTCGGCTAATTCGAAGATTATTAGGCTGAACGGACTGTAATTCGGATGGCAATCCTCGTATGTGGCCCACACTGAGCCCCGGATAGGGTGCGGGCAGCGGCCTGGTTCAATCGGTTACAATTTCACCAAGCGAGGGAATCTGATGTCCCTCGCGCCGTGGCGGACAAAGTCGCTCCTGAACTCACCCGCTGGTGCGTTGAAGAGAACCGCAGCGGTGGCAGCCCCGCGTCTGTGAGAAAGTGACCGCGGCTGGCAGATTCAACTTTTCAGCGACCTGATTGGAAAAGCTCTATCGGGTTTCCCGAGGGATCATTCAGCAGTATCTCCGATCCGCCCGGCCCGCTGACGATATCGTTCCGAAAATGTAAATCTGCCTTTCTGAGACGAGCGACTTCCGCTCGAAGGTTATGCACGTTTATGATGATGCGATTCCATCCGCCTGGTTCAGGCTTGCGGCCATCTGGCATGGGTTTTGCCGCTCCTCCTGGGCCAAACGGCGTGCTCAGCGCCAACTCCAAGTTTCCTCGGTTGAGCAACGCAAAGTTAGGCCTTGCCTCTTGCTCCACTTGAAAGCCCAGGTAGGTCGTATAAAACTTTACCGCCGGGTCAAGATCGTTGACCATATATCGAACCCTTACCGTATCCATATTCGTTCTCTCCTTTGATTGTCCCCGCATCGCAAGCTGTGGTGGACCAAACAACCCGATAAATAGAAATAACAACATTTTCTTTACCATCGCGTGGTAACCTCCTCCCATTCGGCTTGTCTGAAAATTTCCGCGCCAGCCGTACTCATCAGCGGTGAGCGCAGCGTTAACTCGATGAGTCCGGTTTCCGATCGCCCACAGTCTCGCCGCGCTCTAACAATGCCTGCAGCCACCCCAGCATCCTTGGCCAGCCCCGGTAACTCTGCGCCAATTCCGGGTGGGCCAGGAAGCCGCTGTGCTGAATTCTGACCAGCGTTCCTCCATCCGTTGCTTCGAGCTCCCAGCGGATGGTGGTTTTCGCAGGGCCGGTCCAGCTTGCGGTCCAGGTGGAAACCAGCAGCCGCGGACGGTCGATTTCCAGGTATTCGCCGGCCACCTCAAAGTTGTTGCCGGCGCCGTCCAATCCCGTGCTTTTCCACTTTCCTCCCACGCGCAGGGCAGCCTGGAAATTCGTGCAGCGGTAGATGCCTGGCTCGCCCCACCACTCGACCACCAGATTGGGGTCGACCAGCGCCTGAAACACCTGCTCCGGTGGCGATTCGATAAGAATTTCGCTGATGATGGCATCGGCGTCTGGAGTGACTCTTGATGTCGCCTTGGATTTCATTCTCACGGCCTCCTTATCGCGGACGTTTTTTCTTCTTCTCTGCCGGAGGGCGGCTGGCTTTCTTCTTGTGCTCGGATTCCGCCACTGCCTTCAGCCCGGTGAGGCTTGCCTGCCAGAACCTCTGATATTGCCTGATCCAGGAATCAACGGCCCGCAGTGGGGCGGGGTTCAGCTCGTAGAGACGGCGCCGGCCCTCGCGCCGCTCGCGCACCAGACGGGCGCGCCGCAGCAGGCGCAGGTGTTTTGAGACGGCGGGTCTGGAAACAGGGAAGGCCTCGGCGATGCGGCCCGCAGGCAGGCTTCCGCGTCGCAAGAGGTCCAGGACAGCGCGGCGGGTGGGGTCGGCGAGGGCGCTGAAGATGGCATCCGGAGAATATGTAACCGAGCGGTAACTCATAATATGTAATCATAAGGTTACATGTTCGGGCCTGTCAAGGCATTTTTGCCGAGGGCCGCGGTCCAGCATTTGAACTTTTCGTCGGAAATCGCTCGCGTCGCACACCCCGCGATGAACGCGCCATCCGCCGGAGGCCGAGCCAGAGAAAAAATCCTGGTGCTTGGTTTTCAACGGCGGAGCAAGCTTACGCTTCACCCGCCGTCGGACCTCCGGCACCCTCTCCCCGCGCTTCACCGTTATTTGGCGCCCCCCATGGCCGCCCGTCATTGGAAAATCAGACGGACGGACGCGCGCCGGTGCAGACGCTGCTCGTGCGAGCGGCCGGGCGAAAAACCGGAGAAGGTGGCGCCGCACAGTCGCTCGCTGCCAGTTGACGCTTGGCGGGTTTTCGCTTACATTACAGGTTCAAAAAACAGCGCCTTGAACGGTTGCTTCAGAAGCGCTGCCGGAGGGGTCCCGTTCCCGGTATGAACCGTAGTTCGCTTCTTTGACGCGAGGTTGCGTGCGCCTTCCATCCTTTTGTAAACTTTTTCTGCTGGCGATCCTTGTGCCTGCCGTTCCAGCCGTGGCGCTTACGCCCGTTGCCGCGCAGCACGGAATGGTGGTTTCGAGCGAACCACTGGCCACTCAGGCGGGAGTTGAAATCCTCGA
This sequence comes from Terriglobia bacterium, assembly GCA_035712365.1. Lineage (NCBI taxonomy): Bacteria > Pseudomonadati > Acidobacteriota > Terriglobia > Terriglobia bacterium. The sequence goes on along the minus strand of DASTAW010000033.1, from coordinate 179,266 downwards.
GGCCGGCGGGAACGCCGTGGATGCGGCCGTGGCCGTGGGATTTGCGCTGGCCGTCACCTATCCCTTCGCCGGGAACATCGGCGGGGGCGGATTCATGATGGTCCGAATGGTGGGTGAACCGCCGGCGATGATCGATTACCGCGAGGAAGCGCCCGGCCATGCCACGCGCGACATGTATCTGGACAAAAATGGCCGCGTGATACCCGACGCTTCCATTGTGGGCGCCCTGGCGGCAGGCGTCCCCGGCACCGTGGCAGGACTCTCGACGGCCGAGCAGAAGTACGGCAAGCTGGGCCTTCTGCGCGTGATGCAACCGGCCATCCGCCTGGCCAGGGAAGGCTTTCCCGTCAGCTATTACCTGAGCCAATCGCTCAAAGCCCACCAGAAGCTGCTTTCGAAGTTTACCGGGAGTAGCCGCATCTTTTTGCGCTACGGGAACCTTTACCAGCCCGGAGAGATTTTCAAACAGCCCGACCTGGCGCGAACGCTGGAACGGATTGCCCAACACGGGCCCAATGCGTTCTATCTGGGCCCGGTTGCCGCCTTCATGATGTCCGCCATGTCGCAGTATGGCGGCATCATCGGCAAGGAGGACCTCTCGCAGTACCGCGCCAAGGTGCGCGAGCCGCTGGTGGGACATTTCCGCGGGTACGACATCCTGGCGCCGCCGCCGCCGAGTTCGGGAGGCGTGGCGTTGATTGAGATGCTCAACATTCTCGGCCCGCTTGACCTGGGGCCGCCGGAGTCCTACGACTCGATGCACCTGGTGGTCGAAGCCATGCGCCGCGCCTACGCCGACCGGGCTGCCTACCTGGGCGACGCGGATTTCGCTTCCGTTCCGGTGAAGGGGCTGACCAGCCCGAAATACGCCGACGAGTTGCGGAAAGACATCCTGAAATCAAAGCCTGACGCCGTGGTGAAACAGGGCAACCCGGCGCCGTTTGAGGGCCCGAATACGACGCACTTCTCCGTGGTGGACGCGGAGGGCAACGCGGTTTCAAATACCTACACGCTGAACAGCGGCTATGGGAGCGGGTTGCTGGTGGACGGCGCGGGCTTTCTGCTGAACGACGAGATGGACGACTTCACCTCCAAGCCCGGAACACCCAACATGTTTGGCCTGATCCAGAGCCAGGCCAATGCCATTGCGCCCCGCAAGCGGCCGCTTTCGTCCATGACGCCGGTGATCGTGCTGCAGAACAACAAGGTGCGGCTGGTGCTGGGGTCGCCGGGCGGCGGCACCATCATCAACACGGTGCTCCAGGTGTTGCTGAACGTGGTGGTTTACCACATGGACGTGTTGCGGGCAGTCGAGGCGCCGCGTTTTCACGACCAGTGGATGCCGGACCAGATAACGCTTGAGAAGTGGGGCTTTTCTGCCGACACACTTGATAAACTGAGAAGAGCCGGATACAAGCTCCAGGAGACGGACAGCCTGGGCGAATGCGAAGCCATCGACGTTAATCCCGAAACCGGCTGGCGCTTCGGCGCGGCGGACCCGCGGGGAACGGGAAAGGCGGCCGGCTACTGATGAAATTTGCGCTCTCCACTCACCTTTTTGCCAACGACCGGCTTTCCTCACACATCCTGGACGGAATTGCGGGCGCGGGCTTCCGCCAGATTGAAATCTTCGCAGCGCCCCAGCACCTGGATTATCGTGATCCCAACCACGTTCGCGACGTGGCGGACTGGTTCAGCGACCACGACCTTGAACTGTTTTCTCTGCATGCGCCGATCTACGCTGACAAAGAGTGGGGACGCGCCGGCGGGCTGCCCATCTCCGTGGCCTATCTGGAACGCCGCAAGCGCATTGAGAGTATGGACGAGATCAAGCGGGCCCTCGATGTGGCCGAGAAGGTCCCCTTCCGCTATCTGATCCTCCACTTGGGCCTGCCGAAAGACGAATTCAACCTGGAAAGGTTTGACGCCGCCTTCACTTCGATCGAACATTTGAACATTTATGCCAGGGAGCGGGGCGTCAGCATTCTGCTGGAAAATATTCCCAATGAACTCACGGTGCCCGAGCGGCTCATCCGCTTCATGCATTACACCCACATGGGAATGAAGGTCTGCTTTGACACCGGCCACGCCCACATGACCTGCGGCGTTGACCATGCCTTCCAGGTGTTGAAAGACCACATCGCCTCTACGCACGTCCACGACAACTGGTTTGAAAATGATGATCATCTGGTGCCGTTCACCGGGGGCATTGACTGGCAGCGGGCGGTGCGCCGCTTCCAGGGCCTCAACGGCCACGTTCCCATCATGTTTGAGCTGCGCAATTTCGGGCCCGCCGCCACCTGTTTCGACAAGCTGCGCGAAACCATGAAAAGGATGGAGGAAATCCGCTAGGCATGGGAACCTCTTCGCCGCCAGTCGTTGAGATCCGCAATCTGAGCCGGCACGTGGACCAGGAAGTCACGGTGGAAGGCTGGCTTTACAACCTGCGGGAGAGCGGCAAAATTCTCTTTCCGATTTTCCGGGACGGCACGGGCCTGGTGCAGGGCGTGGTGGTTAAAAGCGCCGTGCCGCCAGAACTGTTTGAAAGGGCGCGCGCGCTTACGCAGGAATCGTCCCTGCGCGTCACTGGCAAGGTTCGCGCCGAGCCCCGCGCTCCCGGAGGCTACGAACTGGGTGTCACGGGCCTCGAAGTCCTCCAGCTTGTTCCCGCCGACCAGCCGTATCCCATCACACCCAAGGAACACGGCGTGGAATTTCTGATGGACCACCGCCATCTGTGGCTGCGCTCCACGCGCCAGCGGGCCATTCTGGGCGTGCGGCACCAGATCATCCGTGCCTGCCGCGACTTCTTTGACGACCGCGGATTCGTTCTGGTGGATACTCCCATCCTTACTCCCAGCGCCTGCGAAGGCACCACCACGCTGTTTGAAGTGGATTACTTTGAGCAGAAAGCCTACCTGGCGCAGTCAGGCCAGCTCTATAGCGAGGCCGCCATCATGAGCGTGGGAAAGTCCTACTGCTTTGGGCCCACCTTTCGCGCGGAGAAATCCAAAACCCGCCGACACCTTATGGAATTCTGGATGGTTGAGCCGGAGGTCGCCTTTGCCGGGCTCAATGAGGTGATGCAGCTCGCTGAAGACCTGGTGGCAAACGTGGTTGCGCACGTGCTCGAAAAGTGCCGGCCGGAGCTCGAAACCCTGGGGCGAGACGTTTCAAAGCTTGAGCGCTGCACGCCCCCCTTCCCGCGAATTTCCTACGACGATGCCATCAAAATCCTCAAGGAAAAAGGAAGTGAAATCGAGTGGGGCGGCGACTTCGGCGGCACGGATGAAACTCTACTGGCCAAAAATTTTGATCGTCCTGTGCTTGTCCATCGCTACCCGAGCCAGGTAAAGGCTTTTTATATGAGGCCCGACCCTGGGCGCCCCGAGCTCGCCTTGTGCGTCGATATGCTGGCTCCTGAAGGCTATGGCGAGATCATCGGCGGCAGCGAGCGTCTGGCGGATTACGATCTGCTGGTGAAGCGCATGGAAGAATCGAAACTCCCGCGCGAAGCCTTCGAATGGTATCTCGACCTGCGCCGCTACGGCACCGTCCCGCACGGCGGATTCGGCATGGGCATCGAACGCGTCGTGGCGTGGATATGCGGCCTGGAACACGTCCGCGAAACCATTCCCTTCCCCCGCATGCTCTACCGGCTGACGCCGTAGCGGTCGTCCAAGGCGAGATCGCTCAGTTCGGCTTCCGGAGGGCCGGGTGCATCGGACGCGAAGAGGGCTTCGGGAGTTCGCCTGGCAAACCGGATACGGCGCCTTCAGCGTCAGCCAGTCGAGTGCCGCCTCGGTGGCGAAATACATTCGCGAGCAGGAGGAGCACCACCGGCGGGTTTCGTTCCAGGAGGAATTTAGCAGAATTTATCAGCTTTCCCATGGCTTACGCCATCTCCAGGGCTGGTGCAGGCGGGACAACTTTGCAGTACCAAACTTCTGCTTGCGGGTCTCCGAAGCGCGAATCTTCGCCGCGTCTTCCACCCAGAGCTCGTGCCCGCAAACTCGCAGAGTCTCAGAAAACGAGACTCTATGCTGCCCGCTCGGGTGAAAAATAAAAATCAAGGGCGGGTGCGATCCAGGTATATAGTAGTGGCTCAACCCATCTATCACAGATCCCGGTCTGGTTCCTGGACAATGGTCTTCGAGAGACGCTTCGTCAAGGAGGAGACACTATGGGAGCATCCACGAAATCACTGGTAAGCAGAAGAAACGTGTTACGGATTGGTGCATTCACGGGGCTCGGAACAGCTCTATGGCCCGCGTTTCGGACTGGTCAGGCGCGGCCCGCCGATTGTACGGAGGCGGACCCATGCTATGGAACCCGGCCAGCCACTCCCGCGGCCGCGCTCCAGGCGCTGGTAACGGGAAACCAAGAGTGGGCGGCGTTTACGCAGTCGCATCCGCACGAGGATGCAGTCCGCCGCGAGTGCGTGTTTAACCATGGGCAATCGCCTTTCGCGGCGATTATCTCCTGCTCGGATTCGCGTGTCCCGCCCGAACTGGTCTTCGATCAGGGAATCGGCGATCTGTTTGTGGCGCGTGTGGCGGGCAACGGCGCAACAGCAACGCTGGCCGAGTCCCTCTATTACGGGACAAGCCATCTTTGCGCGGGCCTGATCTTTGTGCTTGGCCACTCACAATGCGGTGCGGTCATAGCGGCGGTAGAATCCTTCCCGACCGGCCACAAACTTGAATTTGTCAAACTGATCTACCCGGCCGTCAAGGCGGCCAGAAAAATTGTGGGGCCTCCCTTCCCTGAGCAGCAGGTGGTTCAGGAAGCTATCAGACAAAATGTCCTGAATGTCGTGACGGGTCTGCGAAACAGTCCGGACTTCAAGCCAAGCGTTGATAACGGTACCCTGCTGATCGCGGGAGGCGTCTATAGTCTCGCAACATATCTCGTCGATGTAGTGATCCAGTAAGCGAAGCACCGATGCCCGCATCGACACCATTCTGAATCAGAGCCTCTCACTTCGCGGCTGGCGCATACATCGTGCCGTCTGCGATGTGTGCGAGGAACCGTAACAATGGTCCGGCTTCAGCCGTGGCAGGTATTCTTGTGCTGTCTGTGGTCTCCGTGTCAGGAAAAGATGCAACACAGAGCTCTCCGGGTGCTCTGTTAAAGCTTTTAACCCACAGAGAACACAAGACCCGCGGCACAAAAAAAGTTTGCCGTGGTAACCTGGGGAAAGAACTCATGATCCTCCCCATCTCACGACGCAAAGCTCTCCCCAAAACATTATTGGCCGCGGGCTCGTTAGGCGCGGCGGCGCTCTGGGGTAAAGCCCGCGCGCCGGAACAGGCATTCACTTCTGCCGAGGGCGCACGTATTCGGGACGAAGCCTTTGCCTTCCTTCAAAAGTGCGCCCGCAAAGACGGCGGTTACAATCCTTCCCCTGACCCTCGGTATCACGGCAGCTCTGACACGGCGGAAAGCGATCTGGCAGCCGTAACGTACGCCGCGGTGCTGACGAAAACTTTCCAGCGCAAGCTGCCCGCGGGTGCTCGCTCGGTTGAATTCATCCAGAGCCATCAGCAGCCGGACGGCGTTTTTGCCAACCGCGAAGGAAACCTGGACCCCAAAGCCGACCTCGCCATTCTCTACAACACCGTGCAAGGAGCGGTGGGCTTGCGGGCGCTAGGCGAAAAGCCCCGGATTAATCCCATCCACGCGCTTGACCGCTTTTTTGAGAACGGACGGTTCCGCAAGCTGCCGTTGTACACCATGAGTTTTTATCCGCTGTTCTACGCGGCACTGGGAGCGCATTTCCCCGACGATCACCGCAACGCGATCGAAAGCTGGCTGCAGAGCCATCAGGCTTCCGATGGCTACCTGGGCGATCATGTGGCGTCCACTTTCCACCTGGTACACTTCTTCCGATTGATTGGCCGGCCCGCGCCGCGCTCTTCGGCCCTTGTTGCGCGCGTGCTCAAGGATCAGCGCCTCAACGGCGGATGGCACCTGAAACCTCCCGACTGGGACGTCCACGCCTGCTTTGACGCGGTTTTCCTTCTGCGGCAACTGGGCGGCAACACGGCACAGTGCCGGGCAGCCATCAGCCGCGGAGCCGACTGGGCGCTCACCTGCCGCACGGCGGATGGCGGATTCAGCCACTATTCCGGCGAGCACTCGGATGTTGACGCGGCCTATTTCCAGTTGGGAACGCTGATCCAGGCGGGCCGGATTCCCGGCGCTGACTTCAACCTGCCGGATGCCGAAACGCTCGGCTGGGGCCACGCCATGAAGCCCGGCAAAATCTATTCGGCTGGCTAGCAGATCCGATAGCTGAGATTTGAGCGCTCTGGCAGTAAATCTTGCCCACTGTATCGGGAAGAAGCAGCTCTGTCGGCAACGCGGTTTGCACACGCCGTTGCGAACTTGTGAGTGGCTGATATGAGTAGTCGCCAGCTCTCACCCATGTGCAGGCTGGCCGCGAGCACGTCAATCAAACCTCTAAGCTGCCATGTTCTCGATTACAAAATCGTGGTTGCGATCCAACCAGCGGGGTGTAGACTGTGGCGGACAGCCGCAGCACGATAGCTACATTGCGGTGAAAGTGACTGAACCATTTTCCTGAAGCCTGGGAAGCCTGTGGAAAGGACCGAACAGCATGAGCAAATGTCCTCACCTCGATAAAATCCTCGGTATGAACGAGCCAATCACTCGCCGTGATTTTCTGGACGGAGCGCTGGTTGCGTCCACAGGGATGCTGCTGGCCGCCGCGTGCCCGTTTCCGCTCGGCGCCCAGGCAGCGGGAAGCAACCAGGCCGATTGGGCTGCATGGACCGGCTACACGGGTGAGGGCGACTATAAAAGTTCGGCCGGAAACACCGAGCAGGTGATCCATGACGCTCACGAAGTCCGCGACGGTGAATTCGACAAAGCTCCCGCGGGCGTCACGGACACAGGCGAAACCTACGACTGCGTGGTTGTGGGAGGCGGGTTCTCGGGTCTCTCGGCTGGATTGTTCTTCCACCAGCGGACGACTCTGGACCGCACCTGCCTGATCCTGGACAACGCAAACATATTTGGCGGCGTCGCAAAGAGAAATGAGTTTGTCGTTGACGGCCATCGCCTGTTCGCTCCCCAGGCGTCCGTTCATTTTCAGCCGCCGTATCCAGATAGTTTCCTGGAGCACGTCTACGATGCCATGGGCCTGGATTGGGACGCCTTCAAGTCCTACCAGACGTGGCAAGGCCCATCGCCGCAGATCGATTTGCCGCGCAGCCCTTACGGCGTCGGGCACATCAACGGCAAACCGGCCGAGGGATTCTTTTTTGGCGCGAAGTTTGGAAAGAAGCCTGGAATATGGATCAAGGATCCCTGGGGTAAGGGCCTCGCGGGATGTCCGTTTTCTGACTCGGTCCGGAAAGAACTGCTGGCCATCCACGGCGACCGTTATGTGAAGGCGCCGCTGGTTTACGATTATCCCGGCGACGCCGTTTCGCGCGAGCTCGACGGCATGACCATCGAGGATTATTACGTGCGCAGCTACGGCGTGAGCCGCGAAACCATACGCCTGCTGGTTACCCCGGAAACCTCGGGAGGATTCGGACTTGGCCCCGACGTCCTCTCCGCATTTCTTCAGTACATGTGGTCCAAGGTGATTCCGACGGTTGATGACAGCATGGCAACCGGGCTCCAGATGTTTCCCGGCGGCAACTCCGGCATGACCCGGCTGATCGTCAAGACACTGATTCCCGACTCGGTTGATGGACCGCGGACCATGGCCGCCACCCACAATGATCCGGTCAACTTCCAGGCGCTCGACCGGCCCGGCCAGCCGATGCGCATTCGGCTTGGATCCACAGCAGTCCGGGTGGAGCACATGGGGGAACCGGACAAAGCAGAGTTTGTTTCAGTCATGTATCTGAAGGATGGCAAGGTGTATCGCGTTAAAGCCCGAACCGTCGTGATGGCCGGAGGCGGCTGGATAACCAAGCACGTGGTGCGTGACCTGGACGAAACTCGGCGCAAGAGTTACGACCAGTTCCTGTACTCGCCCTACATGACGGCCAACGTGGCGGTCCGCAACTGGCGCTTCATGTACAACCTGGGCATTTCAAGCGCGTCTTGGTTCGAGGGTTTTGGCCGCTACGTTAACGTGCGCAAGGACGCAACGTTTGGCGTCGATCTGCCCACAGTCGGTCCCGACCTGCCGACAGTCCTGACCTTCTTCGTGGATTTCGCAAAGCCGGGGCTTCCGGCGCTTGCCCAGGGGCAGATGGGCCGGGCGGAACTGCTGTCCACCCCGTTCGCGACCTATGAGCGGCAAATCCGCGAGCAGATGATGGAAATGTTCGGCGCTTCCGGCTTCGATGCCAAACACGACATTGCCGGGATCGTCCTGAACCGGTTTGGTCACGCCTTCATCAATCCGCAGCCGGGCTTCTTCTTCGGGCTTCAAGGGAACCCTGCCGCCCGCGACGCGCTGCGCGATGGCCCCTTCGGCAGAATCGCTTTCTCGCATGCTGACCTGGCCGGAGCCATGGACCACCGCAACGCCTTTATGGAATCAGACCGCGCCGTCAATCAGCTCCTGAACCGGGTGCTGACTTAGCCGAATGTCCTTGCGCGTGCACAGTCGATGATCGGGATTTGCCGGTAGCAGTCCTTTTTGATGTAGCGGCGGCTTCATGCCGGCATCTGGCGAGATGAACTCGCCGCTACGGAGGATAATGCGGATGGACTCGGAGTCAATGCGTTTCAAACTATGCCGCGACCTATTCACCCTTCCCACTCCAGCGCGATTGCGCTAAGATGCACCATTCGGCAAATTCCACACTGGAAAGATGGCGCAATGACCTCACCCAAAGACCAGCTTCTTGCCTTCAAGCCACAGCACAAATTCTTTGTCGGCATCGATTCCGATGGCTGTGTGTTTGACTCGATGGAGATCAAACACAAGGAATGCTTTATTCCCAACATCATCAAGTACTGGAAGCTCCAGGCCATCTCCAAGTACGCGCGCGAGGCGGCGGAGTTTGTGAACCTCTACTCGAAGTGGCGGGGGACCAATCGCTTCCCTGCGCTGACCAGAACTTTCCAGCTTCTGCGCGAGTGGCCGGAACCGATGCGGCGCGGCGTGAGGATCCCGGAGGTGCCCACGTTGCAGGCGTGGATTGATTCCGGCGCAGCGCTGGGCAATCCCGCACTCGAAGCCGAAATTGCCAGGGCGCACGATCCGGTGCTGCAGCAGACGCTCGAGTGGAGCCTGGCCGTCAACCGTTGCATTGCCGACATGGTGGAAGGCGTTCCACCTTTTCCGTTTTTCCGGGAGAGCGCGGAAAAGCTGCAAAGCAAAGCAGACATCATCTGCGTATCCGCCACGCCCGGCGAAGCCCTGGAGCGCGAATGGCGCGAGCATGACATCGCGAAGTACGCCGAGGTGATTGCCGGGCAGGAAATGGGAAGCAAGAAGGAGCATCTGAAGCTGACCACGGGAGGAAAATACGAGAAAGATTGCGTCCTGATGGTGGGAGATGCTCCCGGCGACCTGGCTGCCGCTCGCGCCAACAACGCGCTCTTTTATCCCATCAACCCCGGCCACGAGGAAGGATCATGGCAGCGATTCCACGATGAGGCCATCGACCGGTTCCTCAGCAAGAGATACGCCGGCGACTACGAGACCAGGTTGATCGAGGAATTCCAGGAACTCCTGCCGGAAACGCCGCCCTGGAAGAAATAGCCATCACCTTCAAAGTACGGGCTGGCGCCTCACCGCGAGCCGGCCAGCCACGTCGCCGTGGCCCGTCAGGGAGCCCGCCAGATCAGATGGTGCTTCTGGTCGTTCCCAAACATCACAATCGAGTCGGCGGTGGTCTGAGAACTCTGGCCTGAGAGCACGGTCGTTAGGTCAACCGTCCCCAGGTCCATCACATAGCCCTGGGCGTCTTTAAGCTCAACGCTCGGAGAGTTTGCATTGGCGAGAACGTAGCCACCGTCTCTGCCCGCGAGTGATAGCAATCCACCGCCGCCGGTTCCGCTTCCAACTTCGGCTGTGACACGGGGCGCGCTTCCTTTGACGGCTACACTGAATTGCAGATGATCGCCCAACAACGAAGCCGCCTCCCCTTCACTGGAAACAGTTACTGCGCCGGCGCGCATGGAGGTAACCTCCTTCCCATCCTGGTCAAACATCTTGATGGAGGGCCAGCAATTGGTCGCGGGAAGGCACGTCACAGCCATCTGGATCCGCAGTTTGCCGGCACTGTCCACTACGTCGAACTCGCGCGCCGCCACCTTCTCCGCGCCTGGCTTGACGACACGTGAATTTCGGTCCGAAGAGCAGGCCACCGCATAAACGACACCCACGGCCGCAGCCAGAGCAAGACCGGCGGCTGCAAGGCGCTTAAACCGCCTGTTGTCGCGCTCGAGGATTTCCAGCCGCCGTGCAAATTCCTTTTCAGTCATAGTAAACCTCCGGGCCCGGATGACTGAGCCTCATCCAAGCAAGTTTACAACCTTCGGCAAGTACCATGGGTCCCACGGTACAGGTCGGCGTCGATTGGTCTGCGGGTTTTATTAAGGGGGGGCTGTTAGTAACCGACAACTGCTGCGAACCATTGAAACCAAGTCCCGCGCTACTGTCCTTTTGCGGCCGCCCGGTTGGCGGCGCGTGCCTGCTTCATGATTTCGCCGTAACTTTCTTTATCAAAGGGCGGGCAGCCGGCAGGGAATTGCCCAAGTTCATTCTTCTTTGAGCGCATGAGATAGGTGCAGTAGGAGAGCGTTTTGCAGGTACGGAGCGGATTGAGGTCGGCCTTTTCGAACGTCACCCGTGGAAGATCAGGATAAGCGAGGGCCGCGCGGCCCAGGCCCGCGAGCGTGGTTCGATGCAGCTTCACATTGGCCGCCGCCGCGTGGATGAGAAAGTGGCGCAGCCACGTATAGCCGGTGCCAACCACGGCCAGGTCGGGGTAGGCGTTCTGGATCTGCGCCGTAGCGGAGAAATGGCGGGCGACTCCCAGCAACGGATGCTCAGGCGTTTCATAATATCCTTCGTTCGATTTGTCAAACGGACGTCCAAGATGCGGATTGGCATACGGAATTCCGAGCGAAACGTTCAGCAGGCGAACGCCAGCCTGCTGCAGCCAGCCGACAAGCTTGATGGGCTCCGAGAGGTCCATTCGATACGGATCTTTTGGGTCAGTGCCGAAGCCATAGTTGTAAGGAGTCGGATAGTCGCGCGGCACTCCCACGGAATCCTTACTGCCGACGGCGTATGGGATGCCATCGTAGACGCCCAGGCGCACCGCGAGAAGGAAATCGTCGCCCACCCGGCGGCGAATTTTCCCGGCAACACTCAGAGTAAACCGTGCCCGGTTTTCGAGCGAGCCTCCGTAAGTCCCAGCGCGAGTGCGCGCGCCGATCAGTTCAGACAGCAGATAACCATGGGTCATCTTGATATCGACGCCGTCGAAGCCAAGCTCACGCGCCAAAGTTGCGGCCTGTACATACCGGTCTTCAAGGGCCGCAAGATAATCATCCGAAGCAAGCTCGGGCAGATTTTCTCGCGGCGGCTGACCCTCGCGGTTGACCAGCGGATACAAATCCAGCACGGGATGCCGCGACGCGACCTTCTGCTTCTCGAAAGAGTAGCGGCCGGAGTGCGTGAGCTGCAGGAGCGCGACGAAATCGTGGCAGGTGCCGAACTCTTTTTGATGGGCTTCGCGGCAGGTTTGCAGAAGCTCTTTCAATTGCTTTGCGGAGCCTGGATGGATCCAGAGCTGCCGGGGATTGGCCCGGCCTTCAGGAACCACCGCGCAGGCCTCAAACCAGATCAGCTTGGCCCCTCCGCCGCCAAAACGTTGGTAGCGCCGGAAAGTTAGTTCGCCGGGATTGCCGTCGGGATTGCCGTCGCAGCCTTCCATGGGATGGATGGCAAAGGAATTCCCAATTGTCCAGGTTTTGCCGCCGGGGCTTCGGACTTTAACGGGCCGCGCGAGAAGGCTGCGGATTTCCTCCTTGTCCTCGACCAATGGAACGTCAACGCCCAGCTCTGCGGCGTGGGCGCGAAGGTCGGCGAGACTCCTGTAGTGAAAGTATTGTTTGGGCATTTTTAGCTTATCGCGTCAGGAGATCGGCGCCCGATGTCTTCTTCCTTTTTCTCCCGTGATTTGCGGTCCGCCTGAAGCAAGGCAGAGTGGATGGATAGAAACTCGCCCACATTATCCAGGGTCAGCAGGCCCACCAGCCGTCCCTCGTGGACTACCGGGAGTGACCGGCTATTGCATTCGCGAATCATCACCAGCGCCTGCTCAAGCCTCAGGCGGAGATCGATGCCGGAGATGTCGCGTCGCATGGCGTCGCGAACCCGGGTTTCGGGCCCGGTCAGTGCAATGCCGCGGGTCATGCCCTCTCGCGTCAGCAGACCCAGAACATGATCGCCGAAAACCACCGGGAAATCCTCCCGCCATCCCGACAAAATCTGGTTGACCGCATCTCCCAGCGTATCGTCAGGCCGGAGCGTGCGAACGTCATGCAGCATAACGTTCTGCACGGCAATATCCCCGGCCGGTGAGTGCATTCTGGCAAACGAATCCTCCTCGCCAGCGCCTGTCCAGACGAACAGACCGATAAAAATGAGAAACGGATCGGTGAACAGCCCCGCCAGCGCGAACAGGCATGCGATGCCACGGCCGATGCGCGCAGCAATGCGAGTGGCGCGGCGGTAATCAAGCCGCGTGGCAAGCAACGCGCGCAGGACGCGCCCTCCGTCCATGGGAAACGCCGGGACCATGTTGAACGCGACGAGCCAGAAGTTCACAATCAGCAGCCTGGTCAGAAAATCTCCATCGAAGGCGATCAGTTGATCGAGGCTGACCCCGCCTCCGGAGGACGCAATCGCGCCATAGAGCAATCCGGCAATGGCGAGGTTCACGGCTGGCCCGGCGAGCGCCACCCAGAGTTCCTGAATGGGATCATCCGGCATGCGCTCAAGCCGCGCCAATCCTCCGATGGGCAGCAGAGTGAGGTCACGCGTTCGAATTCCAAAGTGGCGGGCGGCGGCGGCGTGGCCGAGTTCGTGGAGCGTAATGCAGCCAAAAATGACAAGGATGAAACCGGCAGCGTAAAAAGCCGTTAGAAGACTGTGCCCATCTGACCAGTTCAGGAAGAGAACGAAGGCGATGAGGAGCCAGAACGTGGCGTGAATGTAGAGGCCGATTCCCGCGACCTCGCCAATTTTCCAGGACCAACGCATATTTTCGATGTTTGCCCGCAGGGACCAGGCAGGAACTGGGGCGCCAAGTCCCTACCTAAAGTTAACATTGCCGAGCGGCTCGCGGCAAGCGATGGTTGTGATGTTAGGCATAGGCAGAGATGATCCGGCAAGAATGGCATCGAACTCGGTCGTGTTGAACTATTTTGTTGATGTTCTTTCGTTCACGTCGCAAACGGTTTACACTTGCCCGTTCAGGGGATTTCAATGTCTACGGAAACGCAAAAGCTGCGATTTGCTGATTGCATGTCTCGTCTGGGCACCGAAGGCGCTTTTGATGTGCTGGTCCGCGCGCGCGAACTTGAGGCGCAGGGCAAAAAAGTGATCCATTTGGAAATTGGAGAGCCGGACTTTCCGACGGCGCCCAACATTGTTGATGCGGCGAAGCGCGCCCTCGACCAGGGCTGGACCCATTACGGCCCTCCCGCTGGTTTTCCCGAACTGAGGCAGGCCGTGGCGGAGGATGTGAGCCTCCGGCGCCGAATCTCCGTCGATCCTGCCGAGGTGGTGATCACGCCTGGCGCAAAGCCCGTCATGTTTTACACGATCCTCGCGCTGGCTGGACCCGGCGACGAAGTTCTCTATCCCGATCCGGGATTTCCTATTTACTCCTCCATGATCAACTTTGTCGGCGCCACGCCTGTCTCCTACTCGACCCCCGAAGAGCGTGGGTTCGGCATTGATGTCAAAGAGATCATGAGGAAGATCAGCCCGCGCACGCGGTTGCTGATTCTGAATTCTCCCAATAATCCCACCGGCGGAATGATCAGCCGCCCGGAAATGGAAACGCTCGTTGAGGCGTTGAAAGATCGCGACGTGATGGTGCTTTCAGACGAGATTTACAGCCGGCTGAGCTACGGCGGCGAGCACGTGAGTCCGGCGGCGTTTCCGGAATTGCGTGACCGCGTCATCATTCTCGACGGATTTTCAAAGACCTATGCCATGACGGGATGGCGGCTGGGTTATGGCGTGATGCGCGCGGATGTGGCGCGGCAGATCGCGCTGCTGCTGATCAATTCGAATTCCTGCACGGCGAGCTTCACTCAGGTGGCGGGCGTGGAAGCGCTGCGCGGCGACCAGAGTTCAGTGACCGCGATGCTCGAAAGATTCCACGAGCGGCGTGAAGTGATCGTGGACGGATTGAATCGCATTCGGGGATTTCGTTGCCAGAAACCCCGGGGAGCTTTTTACGCGTTCCCGAATATCAGAGGGACCGGAAAAAGCTCACGCGAACTCGCCGATGCACTGCTGAATGAAGCCGGCGTGGCGTGCCTTTCCGGTACGGCGTTCGGCCGGCAGGGCGAAGGCTATTTGAGATTTTCGTTCGCCAACTCCGTCGAGAATATCCGGATAGCTCTTGATCGCATCGACGGTTGGGCCAAAAACAATCTGTGAGCTCCTGATGAACGAAACGAAGCGCAGTATCCGCGTTTTTGCCACCTGCGACATCGGCCGGGAGGCGCTGGACCGGCTGCGCGAGCGCGGCTATCAGGTGGAAGTTTACGACCAGCTCGAAGCGCCGCCAAAAACCCTGATCATCGAGAGAGTCCGATCCGGAATTGACGTGCTGATCACCACCTTGCGCGATCCTATCGACCGCGAGATTTTTGAGGCGGGCAAGGGAACTCTGAAAGTGGTGGCGCAGGACGCGGTTGGTTTCGACAACATCAACCGCGCGGACGCCAATGAGTACAGGGTTCCTTTTATCAACACGCCGGAGGTGCTCACGGAAGCAACGGCGGAGTTCGCGCTGTTTATGCTGGGCGCGGTGGCGCGCAAGCTGTATCCCAGCGAACGCCTGGTGAGAGAAAACCGTTGGGGCGCCTGGCATCCTTATCTACCTTTTCTCGGGGACGAGGTCACGGGCAAGACAATCGGGGTAGTCGGCCTGGGACGCATCGGGCAGGCCTTCATCAAAAAGGCGCTTGGGTTTGATGTGAATTTCCTTTGCTACGACTCGAACTTCACGCCATCAGATTTCCTCAAGGGTGTTCAGGAAGAACTGGACCTGCGGCACCGCAATGGCTTTTCGGACGAGCGGCGGACCGTCCGTGTGGTGGCGCTCGAAGAAGTCCTGTCGGGAGCCGACTTCGTCTCACTCCATGTGCCGCTGGTGCGCGAGGGCGCAACTCCGACGTTTCACCTGATCAACGAGAAGACCTTGCGCACGATGAAGCCCACGGCTTACCTGGTGAACACGTCGCGGGGGCCGGTCGTGGATGAAGCGGCTCTGGCACGCGCGCTGAAGGAGCGTGTGATCGCGGGCGCGGCGCTCGATGTCTTTGAGAAGGAGCCGCTGCCATCGGACTCGCCGTTGCGCGATCCGCAGCTCGAAGACCGGGTGCGGCTGTTCCATCACTTTGCCAGCGCGGGCCGCATCACGCGACTTTCGACGGATCCCAAGCGCGGCATGGCCGGGCGTACCGTCCAGTCGCTCATCGATGTGCTGGAAGCCAGCGGCAGCCTGGCGGAGGTCGCGTGCGTGGTCAACAAGGAAGCCTTCCGTTGAACGTGAGCAGCAACGATGCAAATTTTACTCACTGTTCGGGAAATGAACAACAATCGAAAAACTCGAATCGAAGCGGGCCTTCTTCAAAATTCAATGGCTGTATTTTCAATAACTTAGAAAAGACGATGAAAAGGAGAAGGAAAATCCCAAGCGTCCCATTTTGGAGGTTATCCCTGAATGTAGGCTAATAAAATGAGCTAGAGACGCCCACCTACGCGCCGGCTGCGCTCCTTTCCCGCTCCGGCGCCGCATGATAAAGCTGTTCAACATCCTGCCAGCGTTCATCCATGTTGTCTATTCCCGCTCAGCTACGGTATAGCCACGGCATGGCCGGCTTCGACTCCCGCTGCAACTATGGTGCGACCCAATCCATGGCGACAACGTCCTGCGTGCCTGTATCCTTTACCAGTAGAGGAGAACCGTCGGGGGCGAGCCCTATCCATCCCCCAAGAAGCCCTGGAGCCTCTTGGAAATCCTTCAGGCTGACCACCTTTTCGATTTTGCGGTCGCTGACTCGCATGCGATATATTCCCGGTTCACTTTGCCCGTTCGTTCCCCAGAAGAATATGTACTGCCCATCATGTGACCATTCTTGCCACCCCTGTTGGGCCAGCGACGACAGCTCGGTCCAATTCCGGGTTTTGTAATCGAAGAGCAGCATTTTCTTGTCATCGAGGGTGAGGGCTGTCACGTAGCGTCCGTCGGGAGACCGCCGTGGAGACCAAAGCCCGTCGGAGCCGGGCAACTTCGTCTCTTTTCGGGTCTTCAAGTTCAGCTCATAAATCCCGCCAACACCCGATTCGATTGCCCACACCGCAATACCCAGAACCAGAGAAGCTCCATCGGGTGACCAAGTCGGGTCAACATAGTCGCGGCTGCCGTCGGTCACTTGCCCGGGAGAGCCGCCATCGGCGGACATGACATAGATTTGCATTGGCGTGTTCGGGAGTTCCCCCGCGAAAGCGATCTGCTTGCCATCCGGCGACCAGCGGGGAGCCGCGACGCTCATCGGCGGGAATGTCAACTGGAGCCGCTGCCTGCCGTCCGCTTTGCTCAGCCACAAATTGCCCTCTGGATAACTCACGTAGGCAACCCGCTGATGGTCACGGGAAAAACTCACGCCACCGGCTGAAATGCCTGAAAGAAACGGCAAGAATTTTTGAGATTTCGTGTCATAACGCTCGAGTTCCGCCCGTGAGAACCCCGCAACGGCGAACAGCCTCCTCCCATCCTTGCTTGGCAGTGGAGTGGAGTACTCCACCGCTCCGGAAGTTATCTGCACGGGCTCATGGCCGGTCTTGCGAAGAAAGCTGCCGCTCTCGCGTCTGGCCCAAAGCTGGCCTTGAGATTGGAAAACGAAATATTTCCCATCGGGCATCCACTTGCCGCAACACTCGCCCGCGCTGGGGTGCCAGCCGGGCAGTAACTGGTGAAGGTTTGTGCCATCAGCCGAAACCTGCCAGATTGATTCGCTCTGGGTCTTGGCGTCGATAATGGTAAAGCGGATCTGACGGCCGTCGGGCGACCACGCGCCAGACACGTAACGTGTGCCCGTCTGCGGATCCGCCGATAAGGCGCCCGGTAGTGTGACGATTTTTCTGGCCTTTGTCCCATCGCCGTTTGCCACGTAGAGATCAGTGCTCCGGAAGTAAACGAGACTTTTTTTGTCGGCAGACCATGCCCCCTCGTACCCAATGGCATCGGTCAGCCGGCGGGGTGATCCGCCCAAAATCGGCACGGCCCAGAGAGCGCCCTCTGTGGAGTCGCTCGGTGAATTTACAAACAACAAGTCTGAGCCGTCCGGCGAGACGTTAAGCGCGTGCAAAACAGGTGATGGAACGCGTATCAGGCCAACCTCTCCCCCCGCGACTGAAACCTGGGCGATATTGCGAAGCCTTCCTGATGCAGTCTCCACCAGGTAGAGTCTTGAGCCGTCAGTACCAACTAATTCCTTGGGAAGACCGTTATGGGTTAGCTGGAGGTAGCCTGATACCCTTGGTGGCGGAAGAATTGGCATCTGCCAGTAAGCCACGATCAAAGCAATCAGTATGCCCGCCGCCAGCCCCCCGAAGAACCCGTTCGTGCCGGGCCTGCGTAGTGTCGTCGCCAGCCACGGCAGGGCGCGGCGCAGGGGTGACACCTGTGGTGGCACGTAGGGGAGGGCTTCGCCCTCCCGCGGGAGCGCGGAGCGCTCCCCTACATCACCTGCGAGGGTTTCTTCAATCGCGATGCGGGCTTCCCCAATGTCGCGCAGGCGCTGCTTCGCATCTTTCACCAGGCAGCGGCGGAGGAGTCTTTGAATCCCGGAGGGAGTTGTTGGCGGCAGCGTGGCCAAGTCCGGCTCTTTCGTGAGCACGGCCGCAAGCACGTCTGAAATCGTTTCACCGTCAAATGCTTTCCGCCTGGAGAGCATTTCATACAGCACGCAACCGAACGCCCAGATGTCGCAGCGCCGGTCCACCGGTTGCCCCCTGGCCTGCTCCGGGCTCATGTAGGCGGCCGTGCCCAGAATCATGCCCGGCTGGGTGGCCAGCGTGGGCGAATTCTGATCCGTGGCATGGGCATCCTGCCCATGCACGGGCGAGGCGCTCGTGCCACCGAGAACCTTGGCGAGGCCGAAGTCCAGCACCTTCACGGCGCCTTCGGGCGTGATCTTCACGTTGGCGGGTTTCAGATCGCGATGGATCACGCCGCGCTCGTGGGCATATTCCAGCGCTTCGGTAATCTGCTTGGCCATTGATAAGGCGTCCGTGTAGGGGAGCCCTTTGGGCTCCCGCGGGAGGGCAGAGCCCTCCCCTACGATTCTCTCCGCCAGGGTCTCACCTTCCACCAGCTCCATCACCAGCGCGCGGATGCCGTTTGATTCTTCGAGACCGTAGATCGCTGCAATGTTGGGATGATTGAGCGACGCCAGCACCTTAGCTTCACGCTCGAAGCGCGCCATGCGGTCGGCATCGCTGGCCATGGCGTGCGGCAGAATCTTTATGGCCACGTCGCGCTGGAGCTTTGTGTCGCGCGCACGATAGACTTCTCCCATTCCGCCTTCGCCAATCTTTGCTGCCAGGCGATAGTGGGCAATCATGGCGCCGATTTCAACCGATGGTTTTGCGGGACCTGACAAGTGCTCGTCCTTCGCCAAAGACTCCGCCACTACCTCGATGGCAGGCGACTCCAGGAAGTCTCCAGCCTGTTCGTCCTGCGCCAGCAGGAATTCCACTTCGCGGCGCAGGCTTTCGTCTCCCGCGCAGGCTTTCGTCAAAAACTCGGCCCGCGCATTCTTGTCGATCTCGCAGGCCGCGTGATAAATCCGTTCGATCTCCTGCCAGCGTTCATCCATTTTGTCTATTGCCGCTCAGCTCGCCATAAAGCCACGCCCGGGCAAGCTTCCAGTCACGCTGCACGGTTTCCTGTGAAATCTTCAGCGCTTCCGCGGTTTCTTCGACGCTCAGGCCCCCAAAAAAGCGCAGTTCAATCACCTGGCTCTTTCTCGAGTCGAGCGCCGCCAACCGGTTGAGCGCATCGTCAAGCTCCAAAAGGTTTGCCTCGGGCGACGAATCAGCCGCCAAACCCTCTTCAAGCTCGATTGCGACCTGGCCGCCGCCGCGTTTCGCGCTGTCCCGCCTGCGCGCATGGTCCACGAGAATCTGCCGCATGGCGCGGGCACAGAGTGCAAAGAAGTGTGCGCGGTCTTTCCAGTTGGCCTGCTGCGTGTCCACGAGGCGCAGATAGGCCTCATTGACGAGTGCGGTGGCTTGCAGGGTGTGGTTTGGGCGCTGGCCTGCCATCAGGCGCCCGGCAATGCGGCGGAGCTCGCGGTGGACCACGGGGGCCAGGCGGTCAAGGGCTTCTTTGCTTCCTTCGCCCCAGGCCCGAAGCAAAAGCGTGACGTCGCTGCTTCGTGAGGCTGCCGGCCCCATGTTTCACACCCCTCGGCAGGACGATGCCAGTGGCTCAAGAATACCACGCGGGTTAGTGGCAATCCAGCAGCCCCAATGCCCCAAACAATTTTTGGACCCACCGTGACAGTTCCGCCTGCCATTTTGCGTTTTCCTTATTGAAGGCGGCAGATCAACGAAGCCGCAGGGGAACAGGACAGGAAGCTGGGGGGGTGCTGCGCCCCAAGGCCGCCTGCGGCAAATCAAAATTCGGAGGTGTGTGATGAAATCGATTCGAAGCTTGATGACCATGGCGGGACTTTCTCTGGTGCTGTTTGCCTTGGGCGCGGTTGGGACCAGGGCGCAGTCAGCACCAAGTCTTTCCACAACCAACTTTGCCGGAAGCATGACGCTGCCCGCGGATGCCCAGTGGGGAAGGATGACTCTGCCGGCAGGGGACTACAATCTGTACTACGGAACTCTGAACGACCAAGGGCCCTTCGTGGTGGAAGTTGTCGGGAAAGCGAAAGGAGCTCCACATGGCCTGATTGCTCCCTTGGGTAACGACACAACTTCTGCCTCTAAAAGCTCTCTGATTTGTGTCCGGGCAGGCGGCGCGCTCATCGTCCGTACGCTTGAGATGGCCAGGATCGGCAAGTCGGCAAGCTTTGCGATGCCGCGCGGTGCGCAACTCGTAGCGCACAACGGAAAGCACAACGGCTACACTCAGCTTGCCGAAGCTCCCATGCTGATTCAGCGGATTCCGGTCTCAGTGAATGCAAAATAAACTTGTGGCCAGACCTGCCCGCCGCTGGGGCGGGTTTCACGCC
The DNA here is from genome assembly GCA_035712365.1 of Terriglobia bacterium. Taxonomy (NCBI): domain Bacteria; kingdom Pseudomonadati; phylum Acidobacteriota; class Terriglobia; species Terriglobia bacterium. The sequence goes on along the minus strand of DASTAW010000033.1, from coordinate 158,818 downwards.
CGCTCCAGCATCCCTGCATGAAAATTCCAGAGTCGAAATGAATCCAGTACGTCAGCAGTTTGCTGCGGGCCTGCCGGTGTGATGTTCATTGGCTGCCTGAGGCCTGGACTGCGGCAATCGAGCTCGCCGCATTCTATTCAATGGCTGTCGGGTGCCGAGGCTTCGGAGTCAAGCACAACTTCGGCCCCGGAAGACACAAGTTCTTCCGTGCTGTGGAACAGCTTGACGATCTGATGGTTCAAGCCATACCGCGTGGCAGTGCGCTCGTCAGCTCGAGTAATGTAGCGGACGATGGCAATCACTCCGTTATCGGTGGGTTTGACGTTAACGGAGGGCTGGGCGGAGAACGAACGCGTGCCGTAGCGGCTTGACACTCGCTGCCAATCGCGCTCGGCCAGTTGCGTATTGCTCTCGGTTGCCTGGGCCACGATGGCGCGGATTTTTTCCACCAGCGGATAAGGATTCTGGCTGTGCGGAATGGCTACTTGCAGTTCGTCCCAGAGCCACTGGCCGGAGGTGCTGAAATTGAAGTAGTAGCCGGTCACCGCGTACATATTCATAAAAGCGACCTGGCGGCCGGTGAGGTGGCCAGGCTCATTCCAGTTGCCCGTTTCGAGCAGCACCGTGCGGAACAGTGTGATCTCGACTACCTCGCCGCGCACACCGGTGAAGGAGTTCGGATTGATTTCCACCCAGTCGCCCACCCGAATGCCGTGCCGGCCCATCAGCACGAACCAGCCCAGGAACGAGAGCAGGAAATCCTGCAGCGCCACGGCCAGGCCGGCGCCCGTGAGCCCCACCACCGTGGATAAGTTGTCAGGCTTTCCAAAGATCACCATCAGAATCACAACCACAATGATCAGCCTTGCGCTGATGCGAAGCACGGCCTGCAAGGTCGTCTTCTGCTTCCGTTCCAGTGACAGCCCGGCGAAAAAGTGCTCAATCAGGCGATTCAGGAACAGCGCGACGGCCATCATCAGGACAATCCACAGGCCCCCGGCAATCAGGCTGTGCAACGCGGAGCGCCTGGCCGTTTCCACCAGACTGCCCCACTTCCCGTAGGCGGCGGCCAGATCATTCATCATCTCGATTCGCCGCTCGAGGACCCGAAGCGACGTCCGGTCGGTCGAAAGATGCTGGATCACCGCGACCGAAGCATTGGCTGAATTCGGCGCCGCAGGTTCCTGCGGCGCTTGTGCGCTGGCTGCGCCGGCAGGCGCCTTGCCTTTGCCGGCCGCGGCCGGGCTGCCCCGGCGCGAACCCGCCAGCGCCGCAATCTGCTCCGGCGTCAGATCGTGTGCCGCCAGGGCTTTCTGTTGCGCTTCTTCGGCTGAAATGCGGTCTTCGAGCGGCTTGTGTTGCCGGGTCAGGCTGGCAGCAGCGTCAACGGCCTCCTGCTGCGCCTGGAGAATTTGGAATCCCTTGCGGCGAAGGGTCCTCCAGCGCGACCATTTCGCCAGCACGCTGCCTGAAGGGCCCGGCGGCTCGAGCGGAGCGAACTTGAAAGTGTCGCGCTCTCTCGATGCCGACTCATGCTCAGCCTTCAGCTTGTCCAGGCGGCCCTTCGGGTCGCCTCCGGCCCGCGCCAGTTGATCTTTGGCGTCGCCCAACACCTCTCTGGAAAGATTCAGCTCAGCTTCCGCCGCGTCCAGTTGCTGTTCGAGGGCCGCGTGCCGCGCTCCGCCCACCCGCTTGAGGGCGCTCTTCAGCTCATCAGCTTCCGCCTGGCGTTTTTTGACGGCAGCGCTGATCCTCCCGATCCGCTCCTGAATCGCCTTGATCTCGGGTGTTTGAGCCACAGGCTGGCTGGCCGCCAGTTGCAGGTCGTAAGCGTATTCCAGGTCCAGCTCGCGGTCGGCGGCATCCATGGCACTGGTGGCCGCCTGCTGTTCCTGGGGCGTAGCGGCCATCAGCGCCAGCCGCCGCGCCGTGTCCAGATAGCGCGTGTTGATGGTCAGCGTCTCACCCGGCGACGAAGAGGCCCCTTTGCCTGGAGGGGCCGGGTTTGTGGGACCCGAGGTGAGATATAGTCCCGCCAACGCCGTCGCCAGAAGCACCAGCAGCGCCACCTCCGTCAATCTTTGAGCAATCTTCATGCTTCCCAACGGTGTCGCCCTGGTGCGCCACCCATCAATCCACCTGCAGGGTGCGGGTAACGGTCTGACCACTCATGATATCGCGGATGGTGATGGTCCAGTTGCCGGCTGGATCGTTGGCGGCGAGCGGAAGCAGCCGGACGCCTCCGCCGTTCGTGGCAATGATGTTTCCCGAATAGAAGATTTTGCGATTGCCCTGCGGATCGCGAACATCCACGTGGAAGATGCTGACGGCCGCCGGGCTCCGGGGCGCGTGGACCGAGACGCTGACCTGCGATCCGCGCCCGGCTTGTTCCGGCATCGAGACCTGCATCGCCGGAAGCGGCGCGTCACTTGTAGTCAGAATCGTGGGACCATACGTGTCAACCGTCAGAGTGAGCTGGTCATGACGGCCGAGAGGTTTGCCGGTCCGCGTGTCATAAATATACATCTCGCCCGGCAGACGCAACTGAACGGTGGCCGGCTTGTCGAAACGCGCGGTGTAGTCGAAATCCGGCGGTCCGAGGCGGTCAGCGCCGATCGGGGGATTGTTCTGCAAGGTGACGACGCGGACGCCGCCGTTCGCAAAGACGTGCGTGTCGATTCCGACAACGCTGTTGCCCGAAGAATCCGTCACCGGGTAAGCAGGATTGACGCCAATCGACTGGAAGAGCTTCTGCATCATCAGGTGCATTGGGCCCTCCTGCCGATTGTTGCGCCTGGCCACATAATCGAGAATATCGGCATTCACCAGGACCGCCTTGCCTTGTCCGAAATTGTGGACGTTGATCTCCTCCGAATTGGGTCCAGGGAAGAGATCGGCAAGCGAGGACTTCGGGAGCTTCTTGCTGTGCTCGTCATAGGCGCCGGGCATCATATCCGCAATGACCACGCCACCCTGAGAGACGAATTGGCGGATGGCATCCGCCTCCGCCTGCGAGAGCGAGCTGGAGCCCGGAAGGACCAGCACGCGATAGCCATCCCTCAGCAGGATTCCGTTCGGAATCTGGTTGTAACCGACGAACCGATATTGAAGCCCTTCATCTTCGATCAGCTCGCACCAGGAAACGCGCCGCTGGGTGAATTTGCTGTGCTTCGCAAGATAGCCGGGCGGATGGCGCACCCACGCGTCACCTTCCGGGATATGATTCAGCATCCACTGGGTGCGCCAGCTTGGCTGGGAGTATTCGATGGCGATGCGATCATTCACGAGATGGCTGTTGATGATGAGCGCGCCCTCGCCGTCGCGGATTTCCTGATAGTACTTCGCAGCTTCTTTGCCGGCGTCGCTCGGCTGGCCGTTCGGAAAGACGTAAGGCTCCGGCTGACTATCGCGGCGCTGAGGCGTGGCTGTCTGAGGATTCCGCTCGTCATCAAATCCCTGGTCCCAGAGAATCAGCCCGCGATTGCCATGCAATAGTTCCCACCAGACCCGGTGCCTCTCCCAGGGTCCGGAACGGAAGCGCGTGGTGACAATCGCCATCGAAGGGTCGAGGGAATGGACCAGATCGACGCTGTGGCCGATGTCGTAAGGCTCGATGGCGGTGATCGCCTTCACAATCCGAGTGTAATCATAGCCGCCCCAGCCCGGCATCTGGCCGCCGCCGATGCCTACGTAAGCGCTTGGGTCGCCTTCCCGAATTGCGTCCGCGCCCATCTGGAGCGCCTCGGCGTAAGAGATGTCCATCCAGGTCTTGAAGTCCGCCCAGGATGAGAAATTGCCGTCCGTGTTCTTCATAGCCTGATTTGTGGTCTGCGGCATCACGAGATTCCAGCTTGTGAAATCCGTGCCCCATTCTTTATTGAGAGCGCCGAGCGAGCCATATTCCTTCTGGAGCCAGCGCCGCATCGGCACGATTGACTGATCGGAAAAATCGAAATCCCACTGCGTTGCCAGCTCAGCGAGACCCTCTTCATCGCCCAGGCTGTAGAAGAACGGGCGGTACGGCGCGTAGAGCTTTCCGGATGCGACGCCGCGGTCGTGCACCATCCTGCGCCAGTAAGGGTCCCAGAAGCTGGGATGCCGCTTGAAGGCTTCGAGGCTGTCCGGATGCTCTTCATAGAGCTTCTTCGCCTGAGTAAAAGCAAAGTCCTTGCGGCGGTCCGGTCGCCAGAGGTGATAGGCGGAATAGTAATCCGTGGCAAGGCTCTCCGCATACCACCGCATGTTGTTATCAATGAAAGCTTCGGGCGGCGTCTTGCTGAGAGAAGAGAACTGCGCGCCGTTGATGCCAAGCTTTTGCAGGGCCGGAAGCAGGTTGGCCGGATATTGCTGCCACATCATGATGACGTAATCGTTCCATCCGGAGGGAGGCTGGGCGATGAAGTCGGCGGAGGCTGTCTCCGTCTTCTGGACTGGCTCTCCATTAATGCCTTTGCCATCGAGCGTCACGTCGGCCTGCAAGTGGTTCTCCATCGCAATCGCGCGCGACATATCAATGTAAAAGGTGATCGAGGTCTCGTCGATCAGGTCCTTTGTTTCGCTCCGATCCTCGACGGTGCGACCGAGGCTGTCCGTCCAGACGATGTGGAGCGTCGCCTGGCCCGTGAAGCCGCGGTCCATGGGATAGACGACCGCGACCTGGCCAGTGCGGCTGAGGGTCGTAGAGGGTAGCAGCAGGCTGCCGGTGTGATCAGCCCCGCGGGCTGCTTTGACCGACAACAGGGCAAGAGCCAATCCTGCCATTGCCATGCAGACGATTACTTTTTTCACAGATCTCCCCAGGTTAGTTGTCTTGTTCGAACCGTGGACTAATCTCTCCCGGTCCTCTGGAGCTTGCGAATCTCCAGCCCCCCGCACAGCCGGCTAAGCCGACGATGATTTTGACCGACTTGCCGCCATATGTAAATCCCCGACATAAGGCAGGAGCCAGAGGTCGGGAGTCAGCAGGCAGAAGGCGGTGAGACGATGGATGAAAAGCGCTTGACAGCATGAGTGCCTGGTGTACCATCGCACGTGAATGCGGGAGCAGGCGATGGCCGCTTGGTTCCGGCTCGCGGATGGATTCCGGCGCCGCAAGATGCTCTCAGGGCGCCGCAGGATTTTGACAAGGGCACGCCTGGCGCAGAATGGTCCAGCGCCGGCGCCGCACACAAACACCATGAACAGAAGACAATCATTGGCAATGCTGTCCGGGGCGGCAATCGGGATTCCCGGCGCGTGGGGCCAGGGGCAAGAGGCTGCGCAGGGAACTTCCCGTCCAGAGGGACAGAGCACGCCAGACACCCTGCTGCTGAAGGATTACCGTCCCAAATCGATTTACAAGGTTCCGGAGACGAGGGTGACGAAGGCGAAATACCCGGTGATCGATTGCCACACGCACCCGTACGCCCGCACATCCGCGGAAGCCGATCAGTGGGTCAAGAACATGGACGCCGTTGGCCTGGAAAAGGGAATTGTGATGACCATGGCGAGCGGCGACCGATTCAAAGAGATTCAGCAGCGATTTTCAAATCACAAGGACCGCTTTGAGATGTGGTGTGGATTCGATTTCACGCAATACAAATCGGCCGGATTCGAGCGGCAGTCAGTGGAGGCGCTGGAAAGGTGCCATGACGCGGGAGCCACTGGGGTTGGAGAGCTGGTGGACAAAGGGCGCGGCATTGGAGCGCGCATCGGGACGGAACCGGCGAGCTGGCACGTTCCGCCCACGGGCCCGCGGCCCCACCCCGGCGACGCAAGCATGGACGCTCTGTTCGACCGATGCGGAAAACTGGGAATGCCGGCCAGCATCCACGTGTCTGACCCTCCGTGGGCGTACGAGCCGATGGACCATACCAACGACGGGCTGATGAACGGTTACAAGTGGCGGATTGACGTGAAACCGGGCGTCATGGGGCACGAGGAATTGATCGCGAGCCTGGAGGCCGCTGTCAAGAAGCACCCCAGGACGATCTTCTTCGCCTGCCATCTGACCAACCAGTGCAACAATCTTTCCCGCCTTGGCGAGATGCTGGACCGCAATCCCAACCTTTACGCCGACATCGGCGCCCGCTACGCCGAAACCGCCTGCATCCCTCGCGCCGTCGCGCAGTTCTTCAGCAAATATCCCGACCGCATCCTGTATGGAACGGACATGGGATACGACGAGGAAATGTACCGCACAACTTTCCGAATCCTGGAGACGGCCGACGAGCACTTCTACCACTTCCAATTCGGCTACCACTGGTACTTGAACGGCTTCAACCTGCCCGACGATTTGCTGAAGAAAATCTACAGGGACAACGCCCTGGCGGCATTCGATCGGGCACGGCAGAACATGGCCTGAGCGAAACGGAGAGACACGGCTCCACGCCGCGGGTTTGACCAGGCATGATGGCGACGGAAAGTCGCCGCTGCGAAAACGCTCTCGCGTGCGGGAACCTCAAATTTGAATTCTCAGATTTGAAACCCTGCGCCGAGGGTGTCTCGGGGCAATTGCGAAAGCCGCCTAAAAACTCAGAAATGCTTTCCAGGAATTTGTGAGTTCAGGGTGTATAGTTGTCGGTTGCTTTGGCGGTGATGCGTCTGGCTGCGGGGGATGGACTATGGACCAGCAACTACTCGAAAATGCCGGGGGGTTCTCCCGCGCTTTGATGCGGATTCCGGTGCCATGGGTGTTCGTCCTGGCGTATCTGGCGGGTGCGGGGCTGGAGGCGCTGTGTTTTCAAAGTCACTTTTTTTCGGCCACGCCTCTGCTCAGTGAAATCGGAGGCCTCTTTTTTCTGGCTGGGGCTGCGCTGGCCGCCTGGGGATGGCTGTTGTTTCGCAAGGCGCGGACCACAAGGGTCCCCGGCCAGGCTTCCAGCGCCATGGTGACCTGGGGACCTTATCGCTTCACCCGGAACCCGATGTATCTGGGTCTCACGATTGCGTATCTTGGCGAGGCGGGGATTCTTCGCCAGCTTTGGCCGGTGCTTTTGCTGCCCTTCGTTTTGGTCTATCTGAATAGGATTGTCATCCCGGTTGAAGAAGAAAAGCTGCGCCAGGTTTTTGGAACGCGATACGAAGAATATCAACACCGGGTGGGCCGATGGTGGTGAGGGCGGAAGGCAGGAGTCAGAAGGCAGTGGCGAGTGGAAATTACGAATTACGAGTTGCGAATTAAGAGGGCTTCGCTACTATCCGACGCGGCAGCGTTTCCCGCGCGCGAACCCCCAGGCTGCTTTTGCTGGCAAAAATCGCCTATGCCGCTTTGCGATAGAGTGCCGCCGCAGTAATTCCCACCAGCAGCATCATGATGAGTTCCAGTCCGATCTGGAGGGCCATCACGCTGCCCGACCAGGGCTGGACGGCAAAATATATAAGGTAACGGCTGACGGAAGCAATCAGCCACACGGCCGCGCCGTATCGCAGGCCCTGTCCCAGCCAGGGCTTCGGCTCCAGTCCGCGCGAATAAATCCACACGAAGGCAACTGAGAAAACCAGGAAGGCCAGCAGCATAAAAGGAAAGTGGCTCTGGGCATCCTGCTGGGTTCGCAGCATCAGCGGCGACTGCTGGTAGAGCGGCTGCAGCAATACGCCGTGAATGACATAACTCAACGCTGTGAATACCAGAAACACCACGATGATGGTGAGCCACATTCTTTTCATTTCGGAAATCCTCCTTCGTTTTGCTGGGCCGACCGTACGATCGCAAATTGCAGATTTGGCTTTCCAGCGGTGGAAGCCGGCAGCAGCCACGGCCGTACCGTAACGAACTCGCCGCGCCGCTGCTGAGACTTGCGGCGTGGCCGTTCATTTAGATTCTTTCGCCCCTTGCCGGGGCTTTCTGGTGGTTGGTGATCGGCTTTCCCATCCCGCAAGGCGCGATGGGCCAAAGTCTGTCGCCGCTTGGCGGCTCGTCCCGCCCGCTAACTCTGATGCCATCGGCAAGGCAGGGCGGCATTCAGCCTGCTGGAATTGCAGGCATCGGCAACAACCACATCCGCGAAAACCCACGACGGCCGCCAGCTTGCTATTCAGGCGACAGCATCACCGGGTCTCAATGAATGAGCGCGGCGCTATAGGCGCCGGCCGACTCGCTCGTCCGGGAGCGCGGAGCGGGTTGGGGCGACGAGACGCGTATGACCGGCGCGGGCCTGGGACCCAGATGGCGCGATTGCGCGGTAGTCGCAGGCGCGCTGCGAGCGCGTGCTGGCGCGTGCGCTTGAGAGACCCTGGCCATTTGGGGAACGCGTACCACCGCGGCAGGTCCGAAGCGATGCCACTGCCCGTCCGCTATGGCGGCTGTGAAGGTGTTTGCCGGGCTGCTTGTTTGAGTGCGCGGCGCCGGCCGGACCGCAGCCTGGCGCACTGCGGCCGCCTGCTGCGCGCCAAACCGGTGCCACTGGCCGTCTGCGTCCAGAGCGCGCGTTGCAGGCGCTGCGGTTGTCTGGGAATACGCGTATGCCGAGGGCGACGGGTCAGGCGAACCATAAGCCGCACCATACCCATTCCCGTACCCGTAGCAATCGTACGGGCCGTAAGGGTAGCAGCCGTTGGGTGAGTAAGCGGGATAGTACGAGTAGTACGGGTAGTATGTGTAGTACGGATAGAAGGGATATCCGTAAAATGGGAAAAACCCGAAGTTAAAGAGAAAAATGTTCCGGCCATGGAACCCGCGCCCAAATCCACCGCGACCGAAGAATCCTCTGCCAAAGCCTCCGCGGCCAAAGCCGCCACGACCAAAAAATCCGCCGCCTCCGAAGCCTCCGTGTGACCAGCCTCCACCACCATGGAAGCCTCCACCGCCGCGAGACCAGCCGCCTCCACCGTGGAAACCGCCTCCGCCGTGCGACCATCCTCCGCCGCCGTGGAATCCGCCACCTCCACCAAAACCACCACCATGGAAACCACCGCCTCCACCGTGAAAACCGCCACCTCCAAACCCACCGCCTCGTTGAGCCCAGGCGCTGGCGCCAGAGGCAAAGAAAGAAATTGCCAGGGACAATAAAAGGATATGCAAGCTGCGCATAGGGTCCTCCCGTTTACACAAGCGTAGCACCGTTTCCGGCCAGAACCAAGCGGTCGCGCGGCGGCGCTGAATCAATCAGGCGATTGGCCAGCAATCGAATTGGCGGGATGGTTTGCACAAAAGTATTTCCGCGACTCGCGGTGAAAGGCCCGGATCTAAGTGCAGCGGCGATTGCGATGAGGAATGGATCAACAGGCAGAATGTGACGAAGGCCGATGTCCAGGTTGGAAGTCAGGCTGGCAGCGCCGAAGATCGAGCCTGGACCTTCAGATGTCTGTTCCATTTCGCGCAACGCCCGGTCGGCGCGTCTGACGGCGTCCTATACGCCGGCCTACTGGGTGCGACTGACAAAGTCAGCCAGGCAATAGCCCTCAAGGGTGCTTTCGTCCAAACCGTCGCTGTCCGGAAAGAGCATGGGCGGTTCGCGGTCCATGCGGGGAACCTGCCCTCTCCGGACTTCGTAATCGCACACATTCACTTCGCCGCTGTTCATGATCCTGACGTTCGCGTAGATCGTCCTCGGAGTGCCATCGGAGAGTGTTTCGCACGTAAATGCAAACGTTAAGCCGTCGCAGGCGGTGACCTCCGCTCCGGCCAGGCGCAGAGTCGAAGAAGGATCCGGCATTCTTTTGGCCATCCCATACCCCCGTGTGGATAAACTAACCACACCCTTTTGAGCTGCATTTGACACGATTCTACCGTCCTGGCTCCGCGCAGTTGTCAGGATTTTGTCTTGGGGCTGCAAAGAGTGTGTTGTGGGCCGCCAGGATGGGCGGGCGGGCCTGCCGAGTTGCCGGCCAGGGGAGATCAGGGGGCTGATTTGGAAGCAAGATAGCGGTGTTCGATATCGTCCACTTTCGCCAGGCGGCGGCAGTGGCGTTCTTCGCCTGAGAACCGGGCGGCGAGATAAGTTCGAACGAGTTCGCGGGCGAGTTCCGGGCCGATGATGCGGCTGCCCAGCACCAGCACGTTCATGTTGTCATGCTCGACTCCCTGGTGGGCCGAATAGGCGTCGTGGCAGACCGCGGCGCGGATTCCCGGCATCTTGTTGGCGGCCACCGAGACCCCGACGCCGCTGCCGCAGATAAGCACCCCGCGCTCGGCTTTGCCCTCCATGAGGGCCCTGCCGACCGCCTCGGCAAAGTCGGGATAATCGTCCGATGGATCGGCGTGGCGCGCCCCTACGTCAAGGAGGTCGTGGCCGAGTTTGCGAACCTCGGCGGCAAGTTCTTCCTTCATCATAAAGCCGGCGTGATCGGCGCCAATGGCTATTCGCATTTTGTTTTCCTCAGAGAGCAACCGCGGACCTCAAATGCGGAGGTCCGCGCTAGAGGGCTAGGTGATTGGCTCGATGATGGCAAAACCCCCTCACCCGGTTCCGCCAGGCGGAACCACCCTCTCCCCTGGGAGAGGGCTTGTCATTTACTTGAGACGGCGCGGACAGTACGTAAACAAGTTCGAGCCGCCTGAAACGCAGACATCGCGAATAGCGCGATATCTGCGCCACCCACCAGCCATTAAATTAATCACTGCCCGGGTCTTTTTTCTTTTCGGCTGCGCGGCTTCTTACGGCCTGGCACCACCAGCGCCTCTGAAGTTGCCCAGCGTCCCAGCCGGTAACTTCGGTTGTAGCCTTCCGGCAGGTTGGCGATGGTCACTGTCACTGTCCCGCCGCGGTCGCAGGCGTAGCTTTCCTCCGTCTCGCAGCGATGGCCATTGGTGAGGTATCCCACGGTTACCTGGTCCAGCGCAGCATTATCGCGCAGCGACGGATCGAAGGGAAAGCGGATGTCGTCCCAGATGGTGATGTCTCCCGCCGGGCGGCCGTCATCGGTAAGGTGCGTACACTCGAGATACCGGAAATGGCCGATGTTGTGGACAGGATAGTAGCGCCGCGAATTGAGCAGCGGAGGATCGGACGGGCCGGGCAGCGGCGTGCCTTTGGCGAACAGAGGATCGAAGATGATTCGATGGCCCGCCTCAGCCTCGCGCCACACGCCGAAGTGGCGGGTGAATCGGTCGCGCAAAACGTAGCCCTGGGTGGCGTCCGCCTGGATGGCCAGTCCGATGGCCGTGGCGGCCCGCGTATGAGCCGATCGCCGAACGCGACGGCCGAAAGTGTCGCGGAGCATGCGGCCAATCAGCGGCAGCTCACTGCCTCCGCCGGTCATATATAAGGCTTCCAGCCGCGGCTGCTCGCCTTGCTTCGCGCCGTCGCCGCCGGAAGCGAGGCCCTGCGCCTCGAGCAGATCTTCCGTGGCGTGCAGCGTTTCTTCCACCAGCGGCCGGCTGCGTTCATAAAAATCGCCGATGGCAACCGTCACCTGCGGCCAGCCGGGACGCACGTTGCCGAGATCGAGCACAATCCGCCGCGTGTTCGGGTGCAGGCCCTCCTTCTTCTGGCGGCACTCTTCGTGCAGGCGGAACATTTCGGCCTGCGAGAGGCTGTCCTGGTCGATGACGCTGATCTCGCCTGCCTCGAGAGCGAGCCCGGCGAGCACTTCGTCAAAATCGTCGCCGCCAAGCGTGGGAATTCCTTCAGAAGCAATAACCACGTGCTCGCGCTCGTCCAGTTCCACCAGCGAGGCGTCAAAGGTCCCACCGCCCAAGTCGTACACCAGGATGCGCATTTTTTCACTGAATTGGTGCGAAGTGCGCTTATGGTGGCCGAACTCGATGCTGGCGGCTGAAGGTTCATTCAACAGGCCCAGCACGTTGAAGCCCGCCTGGCGGAAGGCTTCCGCCGTGAGGAAACGCTGGTTGCTGTTGGCGTTTGCGGGCACGCCCAGCATCACGTCGAGGGTCTCGTCCCCGCCAGACGGCAGCGTGGAGCTTTCGAGCAGCGCCTTTCGGAGGGCCAGCGACAGCTCGTGGAGCAAGTTCCACATCGGGATTTGCTGATCGCCAATCTGGACCAGCGTGCCGGGGCCGGCATAATCGAGCCCGCGCTTGAGGGAACGGACCACCGTCCAGCCCGGCTCTTCCTGGGCGGCCCATGCCTCCCAGCCGTAGCGCCGCTCGCCACCCTTGACGGCCACCAGGGGCGGAAACCATTCCAGCGAATTTCCGTCCGGCGCTTCGAAGACGACCACAGGATAGTTGCCGCGGTCCACAAATGCGGCCACAATCCGGGTTGTCCCGAAATCAATCCCTAATTTCATTTCTCGATTGAATGCCTCCGCCGAACCATTATATCAGGTCGAGAGAGCAGCGAAATGGGGCAGTTACCCTGCGGTAGTGATTCAGTTTGATTCGTGGCACGGGCGTCCTCGCCCATGCTTCCGTGAAATGACACGGCCAGGCCCGCCCTGAGCGCAGCGAACGGGATGGCCGTGCCACAAGGCCGCAACCAAACTGAGTCACCACCTGCGTTGCGCGCATGGGAAGAGGCGCGGAGCGTGAGCCGTGCGCGGGCCCTGGATTCTGCGCGGGCCTTAGAGCGGGGAAATTTCTTCGTCCTTCTCGGTGGGTTCTTCTTTATCCGTAAACTGCCTTTCCAGAAATCGCCTGGCCACATCGCGGCCGCCCAGTCCAAAGGCGATGGCAGTACCCATCATGACGGCGCCGAAGGCGATGGAAAAGGCGATGAGGACCACTCGGCGCCCCAGGCCGATCTGTTCCAGCGCCATCGTGACAAAGAAAATGATGATGAGCAATCGGACCAGGGTGGCGAGCAGCCTTGCCGAAGGATAATTGGCATTGGCGGCGGCCAGCAAGGTGGCCCGCGAAAAGAAATTGGCAATCAGCAATCCAATGAACAGAACGACCAGCGCCACGAAAATCTGGGGCAGGAAGAGAAAGAACCTGGAAATCTGCTCGCGAAGGGCCCCGATGCCGAGAGCATCGACACCCAGAACGATGAAAACAATCCAGACCACCCAGAAAATGAGCTGGCCCAGCAAGTCGACTGGAGGGGGCAAAGCAGCCTTGCGCATCATCTGGGTGAGGCCCGCCGAGTCACAGTATTTCCGGAAGCCAGCGATGCCAAAGATTCTGCGGACGATCAACTTGAGGACGAGGGCGATCAGGAAGCCTGCCACGATGACGACCACCATCGAGAGGACCCGCGGCAGGAACAAGGTGAGCGCGCTGAAGAAATTGCCCAACGTTTGACTCAGGGTATTCAGAATAAGCTGTCCCATAATTCACCTCACGGTTTCCGGGTCCAGTTCTCCACCAGATAAGGGCGCTGCTTTTCGTACTCCTCGCTCAGAAGTTCACGCCTTTTCTCGATCTGCTCACTGTCAGCTCGCTGGTTTTCCAGGACCACCGAATAGATCCGGCCGCGATAGAGGGGCGTCAAGGCCTGGAGAAGGTGCTCCCGATTGATGACCGAGTGATGGTAAGAAGCGGCGAATTCATAAACGATCTTCACCCAGAGTTCGTCTGGGAAGCGGAAGGGCGTTCCATTCTGTTGCGCAACATCGCGGACCTGCGCGAGCGTCTCTGCCGAAAGGATGGATTCCAGCACCGGAGTCAACTGGCTGACGCCGTTCTGGAACATGGCGAGCAGCTTTTTCCTGTTGAAGCGCCGCGGCTCGACCCCGGAACTGTATTCGAAGCCGAAGACAGGCACCGGCTGCGGGGCCTCGGTGCGCGGAAGCCAGTAGTCCTCCTGGCTCTCCATGCAGCGGAAGAGCGTACCCAGGGCCTGCTGAATGGTGGCGACAATATTCTGGCTGGAAGCTTCCGGGGCATGGATTTTGGGCCCGAGAAACGACTGACACAGCTTGCAGCCGTCCGCAATCGCCCGAGTGATCATCCAGATTTCGGAATGGGCCCGCACAAATTCTTCATGCCAGACGTCCTGTTCCAGGAACCGGCACGCCAGCCGACCGGAGAACCCAATTTCGCCGCCCACGGGCTCGCGGACCCTCACGCCATAAACCGCGCTGATAACCGGCGCGATGATGTTGTTGACCAGCATGCCATCGTATTTATGCCGATGGTAGATGGGTGTGACCATGTCACAGTGTTCCTTGTAGACGGGACGGACCAGGGCTTCGATCCACTCGGGAGAGATGCTCTCGAGATCGGGCGATACCACGGCGCAGGCTTTGGCGCGCAGCAGGTCTGCAGCGGCCATGATGATGCGCCAGGCGCTGCCGCGGCCGTCCACGCCGCCATACGTGGTGGTGATGCGGTGGATGGTACGCAACGGGCTTAAAGAAAGCAGGGTGCGAAAGTCCAGGATGGAGGAGTTTCTGACCGCCTCCGGAGTTCCGTCGTTGGACCCGCCGTCCGGGTTGATCAGCACCACGCGCTCGCGAGGGAAATACTTCACCAGCCCCAACTGGATGGCATTGACCACCTGTTCGATGGTGCGGCGATTGTTGAACGTGGGCACTCCGACGAGGATGTCCACCTCGCCCACGGCCGTGAGCTTGCGGATAAACTCGTCGGAGAGAAAAAGTTCCTCGGCCAATGCTGCTCCTTAAGGACCCTTTGCAACGCTGCCGGCGTCCGGGGCCCTAGAACCGGCGCAAGCGAAACCAGTAGAATTGGTACGGGCCCAATGTCAAGAGGTAAGGAAGCTCTCCGATTCGGGGAAACGGACTGCCTCCGAACAGTTCAATAGGGATAAAGCCGCGCAGAGGTTTGAGGTCGAGCTCGGCCGCCTGGGCGCTACTTGAGAGGTTGTTGACGATCAAGATGCGCTGGTTTTCCCACTGCCGGATGTAGGCAAGCACCCGGTGATTTTCGGGATCCAGGAATTCGATGGTTCCTCGTCCAAAAACCGAGCTTATCTTTCGCAGTTTTACGATCCGCCGCATCCAGGACAACAGGGAATGCTCAGAACGCTGCTGCGACAGTACGTTGACGCCCTGGTAGCCATAAACGGCGTTGGAGATCAAAGGAGAAAAAAGGCGTTCCGGGTCGGCCATCGAAAAGCCCGCGTTCCACCCGCCATTCCACTGCATCGGCGTGCGGACGCCGTTGCGGTCTCCGAGATAGACGTTATCGCCCATGCCGATTTCGTCGCCGTAGTAGATGATCGGCGTGCCGGGCAGCGACAGCAGCATTCCGTTCATCAGTTCGATGCGCCGCCGGTCATTGTCCAGCAGAGGCGCCAGCCTGCGGCGGATTCCCACGTTGAGCTTCATCATTCTGTCCATGGCGTATACATCGTACATATAGTCGCGTTCTTCGTCCGTCACCATTTCAAGCGTCAGCTCATCGTGGTTGCGAAGAAAGATGCCCCACTGGCAATTCTCGGGAATCTGCGGGGTGCGCTGGAGAATTTCAATGATCGGCTTGCGGTCCTCCAGTTTGATGGCCATAAACATGCGGGGCATCAGCGGAAAATGGAATGCCATGTGAAATTCGTCGCCGTCCGCGAAGTAAGGACCCAGGTCCTGCGGCCACTGGTTGGCTTCCGCCAGGAGCATCCGGTTGGGGAAATTTTCGTCGAGCCGTTTGCGCAGCGTCTTGAGGATCTCGTGGGTTTCGAGGAGGTTTTCGCAATTGGTCCCTTCGCGCTCCACGAGGTAAGGCACGGCATCCAGCCGGAAGCCGTCCACGCCCATCTCCAGCCAGAACTTCATGGCGTTCCAGATTTCCTCGCGGACTTCGGGATTGTCATAATTGAGGTCGGGCTGATGGCCGAAGAAGCGGTGCCAGTAGTACGCCCTGGAGACAGGGTCCCAGGCCCAGTTGGACATTTCCGTGTCCACAAAAATGATCCGCGCGTCGCGGTAACGGTCATCCGTGTCGCTCCAGACATACCAGTGACGATAAGGGTTGTCCGGCGAACTGCGTGACTGCTGGAACCAGGGATGCTGGTCCGAAGTGTGATTCACTACCAGCTCCGTGATCACCCTTAAGCCGCGCGAGTGGGCTTGTTCCATGAACAGCTTGAAATCATCCAGCGTCCCGTAGCTGGGATGCACGCTGTAGTAATCAGAAATGTCATATCCGTCATCTTTCAGAGGCGAGGGATAAAAAGGGAGAAGCCAGATGGCCGTGGCCCCCAATTCCTGAATGTAATCAAGCTTCTGCGTCAGGCCCCTGAAATCCCCGATGCCGTCGCCGTTGCTGTCGCAAAAAGCTCGGACATGGAGCTGATAGATGATGGCGTCCTTGTACCAGGTCTGGGCAGCGTCACCCTGCCGGCCCTCCAGGTGATTCACAGGTCTTGCCTCAATCCTCAGTTTTTCTGGGCAGGTGCGTACCGCTCGCCGGACGCGGAGTTTATATGCGGTCACGAACGAAATGTATCCCGGCCCCATGTCATGTTACCAAAGTTTTGACCGATTCCGAATTGTGGGGGGACGGCGCTTATGAACCGGCCCTCTATAGGTCCGCTCCGGCACCTGCAGCGGAAATTTCCACAGCAGAGGCCGCCGTCTTGTGCTAAAAAGGAAAGCTTCCTGTACCTTCAGATGAGGAAACTCTCCGCTGCCGCAAAAAGCGCGATAATGTCTGAATCGGGGAGGCTACCAGACATGACCAGGAAAGAAATCGCCGAGTCATTTCTCAAGCTGGCTTCATCGGGCAGAGTGCAGGAGGCTTATGCAAAGCACATACATCCGCAGTTTCGTCATCACAATGCATACTTCAAAGGTGACCGGCAATCGCTGCTTAAGGGCATGGAAGAAAATGCAAAACAGTTTCCCGGCAAGACCTACCAGATGTTGCGCGCCGTCGAGGAAGGAAACCTGGTTGCCATCCACGGAAGAGTGGCGCTCGCGCCGGACTCCCACTGGTCGGTGATTCACATTTTCCGGTTCGAAGGCGATCTGATCGTGGAGGAGTGGGAAGCTTCTCAGGACGTGCCGGACGAATCCCCCAACGAGAACGGGATTTTCTAGCGGGGCTTCACGCCGGGTCCGTGACAATGCGCAGGGCCTCGCTACCCCCTCACCCGGCTCGCGTCGCTCGCCACCCTCTCCCCCAAGGGGGCGAGGGAACCGTGATATTCGGAACGGCGTGCGTTTCTGGCGTGACCTCTGAGCCAGGGAATGAGGGAAGCGTGCCGGGGAGCCGCAGCCACCCCAAGGGATCTTGACTCTCCTCCAGGGGCAAGAGGAATGCCAAAATCAAGCGGGACAGGAAGCCGGCCAGCGCAGCCGGGCGCGGACATTGCTATGGCTGATTCTCCTTACCAGCTGCTGGCGGTTTACTACGACCGGCTGTTCGAGCCGCTGCGGGCGCCGATGGGGCGCGTGCGGCGGCATCTGCTGGGGGACGTCGTGCGGCGCGCGGAGTCGGCGTGCGACCTCGCCTGCGGGACAGGAACCACGGCCGTTGCGCTGGCCCGGCGTGGCATCCGCATGTATGGCGTTGACGCCTCACCGGCCATGTGCAGGCTGGCCCGGCAGAAGGCGCGGCAGAAGGGCGTCCGCCTGACCGTGCTGCACGGCGACATGCGCAGCTTTCGCCTGCCGGAAGCCGTGGACCTGGTGACGTGCGAATTCGACGCGGTCAACCACGTGCCGCGAAAGTCCGATCTTGATCGCGTGGCCCACGCGGTGGCGAGGGCGTTGCGCCCGGGCGGCTGGTTCTTTTTTGACGTGAACAATCGGCTGGCGTTTGAGAAGGCCTGGACGGGTACCTGGCGGCTGGGGCTGGCTGGAGTTGTCCTGGTGATGCACGGCGGCTACGACCGGCGTCGCCGCAAAGGTTGGAGCAACGCCGAGTGGTTCATTCGCAAGGGCAAAAGCTGGCAGCGGACTGTTGAGCGCGTGGAGCAGGTGGCCTGGACCGCAGCCGAAGTCCGCCAAAGCCTTCGCCGCGCCGGCTTCAGCACCATTCGAGCCTGGGACCAGGCCGCCTTCGCGCGCGAATGGAGGATCTTTCCCGGCCAGCGCACGGTTTACCTGGCCCGCAAAGCACGCTAGCCGCCGGAAGGTCCTCTTCCCCGGTAGAAAGACTTATTTCAGTCCATGTTTTGCCTTGTCTTGCCCACCACCGACTGGCCCCTGGCGCCGTTAACCATAGGGCAGGACCCTACGGTTCGCCTCGGAGTCACAGCCCGGTTTTACATGGATTTAACAATTCGAGCGCAACCGCCATCCCGGCTACACCGTCTTAGGCCAACAGTAAGAGCAGTTCGGCAAGTAGACCCATGAAACGGGTTGCACAGCCAAGGGCCGGGCGTCACGGACAGGTCAGGGTTCGGCTTTCCATAGCTTTAGTCCCCAGGCACAGCCAGACATTCCGCAAAGGGCGGGTTGATGCAGTTGTTCGAGAGCGTTTGTGGAGGTTCACGATGGTAATCGGGTTTTCTAGAAAATTCAGCCGGCCCTTTTTGACACTGCTGGCGTTGTTCTGCCTGTACGCCGCAGCTTTTGCGCAGTCGGGAAGCGGAACTCTGAGCGGCCAGGTTACGGACCCGTCCGGGGCGGCAATCCCTGCGGCGACCGTCACCCTCACGGGCCCGGACCACGCGACGAAGACGGCACAGACCAACGAACAAGGGCGCTACGCCTTTCACAATCTGCCGCCGGGCGCATATTCGGTGGCCATCAGCACCCAGGGCTTTTCAACCTTCACGAAGGCCGGCATTCAGGTGGCTCCGGGCCACCCGCAGCTTGTGAACGCTCAACTCGCCCTCACCATGGAAAAGCAACAGGTTACCGTCGAAGGCGAAGGGGAGCAGTTAAGCGTCAGCCCTGAGAACAACGTCGGCGCGGTGGTGCTGAAGGGCGAGGCCTTGAAATCGCTTTCCGACGATCCCGACGAATTACAGACGGAGCTCCAGGAACTGGCAGGTCCCGCGGCGGGACCGAATGGAGGGCAAATCTATATCGACGGGTTCTCCGGAGGCCAGTTGCCGCCCAAAGACGCCATCCTGGAAGTTCGCGTCAACCAGAATCCTTTCTCGGCGCAGTATGAAAGGCTGGGCTATGGACGGATTGACATCACCACCAAGCCGGGATTCCAGAAATATCATGGCGGCATCTTCAGTTTCGGCAACACTTCGGCGCTTAATTCCAGAAATCCCTTTGTGGCGGAGCAGCCGGACAACCATTCCGACATGATAGGGGGCGATTTCGGCGGGCCGCTCAGCAAGAAAGCCTCATTCTTTTTCTCGGTGTTCCGCCGCAGCACGGACAACTCATCCATTGTGAACGCGGTCGTCCCGGCCCCAAACTTTAACCCGGCAGGGACCGCCTTCACCGAAGCCGTCCCCAGCCCCTCATCGAGATTGAACATCAGCCCGCGCGTGGACCTGCAGTTGAGCAGCAGCAATGTGCTGTCCATTCGTTATCAGCGCTGGTCGAACGACAATACGAATTCAGGCATCGGGCAATTCCAGCTTCCCTCAGTGGGCCAAAACTCGACAGGCGCCGAGAACATGGCGCAGATCAGCGACACCCAGGTGATCAGCACGCGCACCGTCACCCAGGCCCGCTTCCAGTATCGCCATTCCGAAGATCGCCAGGCTCCCTTGAGCACGGACCCGTCTCTCGACGTCATCGGCGCTTTCACCGGCGGCGGCAGCAGCGCCGGGACACAGTTGAGCACGGGGAACCAATACGAATTCCAGAGCCTGACCTCGACAAATCTTGGCAAACACGCGTTGACCTATGGCGGCCGCGTGCGCTATATGAACGAAGCGGTAAACACCACCAGCGGCTACAACGGCAGTTTCACCTTTACGGGAATTGACAGTTATTCAGTTTATCAGCAAGGTCTCGCGGCAGGTCTGACGGACGCTCAGATCATCGCCGCAGGAGGAGGCGCCCGGCAGTTTGCCATCACCGCAGGAAACCCGGCTGCCACGGCCAACCGAATTGACTTTGGCCTTTACGCCGAGGACACCTGGCGGATGCGCCCCAATGCCTCGCTGACGCTGGGCCTGCGCTTTGAGGGACAGAACCACATCAGCGACCATTTTGACGTGGCGCCCCGCCTGGGCTTCGCCTGGGGAATCGGCAGAAACGGAAGCGCTCCCAAAACCGTCCTGAGAGCAGGCGCGGGAATCTTCTACGACCGGTTTGACGTGGGCAACATCCTTCAAGCAGAGCAGTTGAACGGCATCAACCAGCAACAATACATCGTCAATTCGCCGGACTTCTTCCCCGGCGATATCCCACCCTTGAATACGCTGGCCGGTTCCGCGACCTTCCCCACCATCTACCAGATTGCTCGGAACTACCAGACGCCTTATGTGATTGAGGGCGCGGTGGGGCTGGAAAGGCAGCTAACCCGGAACATCAAAACCTCGGTCACCTATGTCACAACGCACGGAATCCACCAGCTCCTGGCACGCAACATCAACGCGCCGCTGCCCGGCACCTATGATCCCGCGGACCCGTCCAGCGGCGTCCGGCCTTTCGGAGATGTGGGAAATATTTATCAATATGAATCCGCTGGTCTGTACAATGAGAACCAGTTGATTGCCAACTTCAACATCCGAATGGGACCTGCGCTTTCGCTCTTCGGCTTTTACACGCTCAGCTATGCGAACGCCAATGCAGGATCGGGCGGCTCTGGCGGACCCGGGTTTGGCGGCGGATTAGGAGAAAGCGCGGGCGCCAGCTTTCCGATGAACCAATATGATCTTTCTCAGAGTTACGGAACGGCTGCATGGGCGACCCGCAACCGATTTTTCGTGGGCGGGTCCGTCGGATTGCCCTATGGGTTCAGCTTCAGCCCCTTTATGGTGATGACTTCCGGCCGTCCTTACAACATCACCCTCGGACAGGACCTGAACGGAGATTCCATCTTCAACGATCGGCCAGCCCTGGCCACAAGCATGTGCGCTACCTGTGTGCAAACGTCACTGGGGATTTTTAACATCGATCCGGTTGCCGGCGATCAGCTTGTGCCCGTCAATAATTTCTTTGGCCCCAGCCAATTTTCGATGAACGCGCGGCTTTCCAAGACCTTCGGGTTTGGCAAGGAAACCGGAGGAGGCCGAGGCGGGTTCGGCGGTGGCCGCGAGGGCGGTCGCGGAGGGTTGGGCGGCCGCGGGCTGAGCAGCGGAGGCGGCGGGCCCCGCTTCGGCGGCTCCAGCAGCCGCCAATATCAGCTTGAGCTGGGCGTCATGGCCAACAACGCCTTCAACAAGGTGAATCTTGGGACGCCGGTGGGCAACATCACGTCTCCCCTGTTCGGCCGTTCCAACTCGCTCGCGGGCGGATTCTTCAACAACCAATCAGCCAATCGCACCATCAACCTGTTTTTGAGGTTCAGCTTCTAGTGTAGTGCGTCTAGTGAACCGCTGCATACCTACGCGGTATGGAGTGCGGCGGCTTGCGGCCGCTTTGTGCCCGGCCTCTTCGTTGGCGCTCCAATTTTCGGCCTCTCCCATGGGGCCTGCAGCGGGCAGAAGACGGGATCAAGCTCCCGCACTCCACAATGGCTTCGCGATACGTAATGGAAACTACGGCGCGGATCGATACCTCGCAATAGGTTTATGATTTTCTCTGTCGTATCTGCTTGTTGACCCAACAACGAACTCTCGGTTGGATCAAACCGTGTGGCATACTCCCACTACAGAAAGGGCCATGAGGCCGCGGCCCGATGTCCCGCATAATATTCCAGCAAGTGACAGAACCATCATGGTTTATCCTCTATACCACCAACGGGGGATGGGACTGGTACGATAGTTCTTTGACAGTTAATAACCTTCTGGTGCAAATTGGGAACCTGGGGAGGGGGCAGGGAGCATTCGCTCCACGATATACCTGGCCATTCACTGCCCTTTTCCCGAAAAAGGCTTCCATGGCGGGTCGAAGGAGAGACAGATATGAAGAAATTTCAGCGGCTTTTGATGGTGGCGTTGGTGGGCGCGGGCGTGGCGCTGGGCTCCGGCTCTATGGCAGGCTGGGCGGCGCAGCCGTATCGCCCGTATGACCAGCATGACCACGGCCACGGCCACGACAAGGACAAGGACAAAGATTGGAAGCACCACGGCAAACACGAGCACCATGACAACGGCCTGCACCGGGGCTGGGACCACGATCGCGCTGGACATTACCGCTTTTATGACAACGACCGGCGCGGCTTTGTGGCCTACGTGCGCGAACACAACGACGAGCACTGGTTCCGTGGGCCCGCGCCACGCGGAGTGGTCGTCGGTTACGGGTACGTCGTGGAGCCTCGCTACCGGGCATATTGCCATCCGGTGCCCGTAGTCATGCTGGAAGAGCTGCCGCCGCCACCGCCCAGCTATCGCTACTTCATCCTTGGCGAGAACGTGGTGCTGGTGGACAACGGCTACCGCGTGCAGGACTTCATTTCACTGAATTTCAATTTTGGCCGATGAGGGACAATCGCTGGCGTCGCATGGATCGCGGGCAACCGCGATCTGTGCGGCGGGGACTCTGCGAAGGCAGTGGACCGCCGGTGGTCCCGTGTTGACGTTTCAGGCGGCGCATCTCCAGAAAATAATCAGGGCGTCTAAGGCGGCGAAATTGCCGGTCCTGCCGAAGACCCCCCTTGCCAGCCTGTGTCCGGCGGCGCCCGCGAAAAACCCTGAATCCTAAATGTCAGGCGGGCGAACGGAAGAAGTGACCAGCCAGACCATCTGGTTAAAAGGAACAAAGATGATCGGCTCCTGCACACCGGCAGGGAATTCCGGCACTGAGGTATCCTCACCCGGCGTGAGCCACAACCCCTGGGTTTCTTCTCCACGGACCACCGCGTTGAGCAGATTGTGGTCACTCAGCTTGATGGTTACGTGCTTGCGTCTGACCTCGAAGAGCATCTCGATCCTCCTTTTCTGAGCGGTTGCCTGCGCGCTCAGTCTTTACCCCTCCCCTGGGGCTCGAGCCATTCCTGCCGCCCTCAAACACGCGGCGCATTGTCATAAGGCACCAAATTATCATTTCGATGGGCTGCCGTCTACGGTAGGGGTTGCAGACCAGGCGCGCCGGATTAGTGCCAGAGCCGTCACGATGGCCGAGTCATCCCGGCCAGCGACGCTTGTGATGTCCGGTTTCATGTCCACTTCTCCGAACGATCAAAAGTATTGACCCGGCTCGCACTTAGCTTTGCCGATGTCCTTGACAATGTCCGCTTGCATGTCCGGTTTTATTGCCGTGCATAGTGCAGGCGATCACCGAGAACTTGTCGGTAGCGGGGCTGGCAGGTGTTAGTGAGAAGCTTGGGTTTCTGAAGCGGCATTGGTCTGGTTGAAGGTTCCGTACTTTTCTGCCACGGGCTTGAGAGTGGGATAGAACTGCACGAAGGTGTTGTCCACAGCGCCGTTCGAGTTGTGGCACTGGAAGCAGTGGGCGGGAGGGTTGGCGCGCGCCTGTTGCGCCGCCCGGTTGAAGGAAAAGTACGCCCACGTTTTCGGGAAGCGCTTCACGTCCTTGACGGAAGCGGCCAGGCTGCGCAGCTCGGACTGGTAATGGCCGCCGCGGTTGATTGAACCTCGAGTAGCCGAGGCGCGCTCTTCCAGAACAAACATCGTTCTGTCGGGCCAGCGGCCGGTGGCGACAAAAGCGCGGTAGGCGGAAGGCTTGACAAACACGTTGGTGAATTCGGTGCCGGGCTTTCCGTCGGGGTTGTATTCCATTCCGAGGCCGGAGGAGAGATAGATCCACTCCCGATAATCGCGCGGCAACATGAGCTGGCCATCGGCGGTGTACTGTGGGGCGTCGGATGGAGCCGGAGCGGCCGGAGAGCCATCGCCCCGCAGCAGCACAACGGCAGCAATCGCCGTCCCCGCAATCGCCATGAGCCTGGCAGCGTAAGGGCCTGCTAGAAAGCGCATCAGGCTGATTATGCCATGGAAATCTGCCACCGGCGCTAGTTCATCACGCCTTCGCCCACCAGTGCGATGTTGTCGCGGGTGGTGTTCTTCACCAGGTACATGGCCTCGTCAGCCAAAGAAAGAAGCTCTTTGCGCGTGCGGGCATCCGAGGGAAAGCCTGCCACGCCAAAGCTGGCGGTCACCTTGACGTTCAGACCTTCCTCCTCGAGGAACACTTTGGAATTCAGGATTTCGCGAAGCCTGCGGACCACGCTCAGCGCGTTGTGTTTGGACGTCTGCGGCAGCAGCACGACAAACTCGTCTCCGCCGTAGCGGAAGGCGTAATCAATCAGGCGCAGATGGCCCTTGATGAGAGCGCCGACGTGCCAGAGAAGTTTGGAGCCGGCCAGATGGCCGTGGCTGTCGTTCACCTGCTTGAAGCGATCAAGATCAATAAAGATCACCGAGAACTCATAACCGTAGCGAATGGAGCGATAGACCTCCGCGTCGAGCACGAAGTTGAGATGCCGGGCGTTGTAGAGCGCCGTGCAATCGTCCGTGATGGTCAGTTCCTGGATGCGCCGGACGTAGCGCGCATTTTCCAGCGCGATGGCGGCATAGTCAGCAAGGTTCGCAAGGATCGGAACATCGTCGTCATGGAAGTGCTGGTTGTTCGACGTATTCATAAGCTCAATGGCGCCCAGCACGCGGCCCCGGCCTTTCACCGGCACGCAGATGATCGATTGCGCCCCGGCGTGCCAGGATTGTTTGTCCAGGCCGAAACGGAGCTCTTTGGCAACATCCTCGATCAGGATCACCTCGCCATGCTCGGCAACCCAGCCCGCAATTCCCTCGCCCAGCCTGATCCGGACATCCTTGAGGCTGGCGGCGTTCGCGCCTGCGGCGATCTCATAGTGAAGCTCGCCGGTCTTTTCATCGAGCATCAGCAGGGCCCATGTGTCGGGCCGCAGAAAGTCGCTGATCTTCGTCATGATCGTTTCGAGCACCTTCTGCAGATCGAGCGTGGAGGCAACCGCTTTGCCCACCTCATGAAATAGAGACAGCCGCGCAATCTGCTGCTCCAGCTCGCGAATTCTGTCAGTCCGTCCTGCCATTGGGTTGCCAGCCTGCCCCGTGCAGGTTTCCCCGATCCTGCAAAATGCGACTTCTCTTTTTCAGTATTTCTTTCGGCCGTTTCCTCAATTTGTTTATGTGAATTTCGGACTGATTCAATTCCTGGGGACTCGAACCGGTACTGGGGCGGAGGGTGCCCGTGAAGGAATTGACACGGTTGCGGCTCGGAAATATGATGGAAGACATTAACGGGGGAGGGCGGCAGGAAGAGCGGGTTGATGGGCTCATTTGGCGAGAACCTGAAGCGCGAGAGGGAAATGCGCGGCATTACGCTGGAGGAGATCTCTGCCGCCACCAAGATCAGCGTCCGCTTCCTTAAATCCATTGAAACTGACGAGTTTTCTGCGCTTCCGGGAGGGATATTTCGCCGCAGTTTCGTGAGGGCTTACGCTCGCTACCTGGGCCTGGATGAGGACCCGCTCATCGAAGAGTACCAGATGGCTGCGAAGACCAGGGCTGATGTCGATCTCAGCCGCTTCTCTCCTCCTAATGTCCATTCCCGACCGGAACCGCCGACCCGCCACACGTTATGGGCAGTGGTCATTGTTGTCATCCTCCTGGTGCTTGGCGTCGCCCTCTGGAGGCGCTCGCATCGGCCGCTGCAAGCACCCCCGGGAGCGAAAATTTCCACGGCCGCAAGCGTCCGCCCCGCCCTGGATCCCCCAAACGCGAACGGCAGCAGTTCGCAACCGGCCAATTCCAAAACCGCAGGAGCAGGCGTACTGGCGACATCTGCAGTCGTGACGCCCGACGTTCCCAAGCTGCCGCCCGTCGCGGATGCCGATGGCAGGCTGGTCCTCCAAATCGCCACGACTGAGCGGTCCTGGATCGCTATCGATGCTGACGGCAGCATGGTGATGCAGGGCATCATGGAACCGAACACGGTGAAAACCTTCAAAGCCACCACCTCTTTCGACGTTCTCACCGGGAACGCCCAGGGAGTCATCCTCACGCTCAACGGCCAGACACAGAAATCGCTGGGCCGTGAGGGCGAGGTCAAGCAGGTCCATCTTACCTGGGACAGCCTGAAGAACCCGACTTCCCAATGAGGCCGCTGCCATTTCTGACCCGCTTGTGGATATCCTGCGCTCGGGTAAAGCACCCTCTCGAATCCGCCGCAAGGCTGCGGAAGGCAACCTGCCGGTTTCTCTTGAAGATAAGCTGGGAATCCTGATCCCACTCTCCTGCGACGCGTAAGATTCCACGCGGGTCGAGCAGCCAGAGTGGGATTTTTGGATTAAACTGTCGGGGTTACGACGGAGGCCTGAATGGTTGCAGTTATCCTCCGCATTCTCTCAACAGTCCTTGTTTTCTCGATGGTGCGGGGCGGGCGGGCGCCGAATTCAGCCTCTCCGCCGCAGGGCACAAGTGCCACGGTCCACGCTGGAATTTCAAAGGAAGAACTTGAAAAGGAGACCCGAGTCGACGAATTTCTGGAGGGTGCCAGCCAGGAGTTGAGGCGAAAGGACTATCCAAAAGCTATCAAGCAGGCCGAATCCGCTCTCGATTTTGTGTCCCAGGTACAGGATGCATATCGGCGGAATCGAGCTACGGATGATGCCCTCGATTATTTGGGCAAATCCTACATATACCTGCGGGAATTTCAACAGGCAGAAGAGGTTTATCATCGGAGGCTTGCGCTTGAAAGGAAATATGAGACATTTGAGAGTTCAATTGCCGGGAATCTGCAAATGCTGGGCATGATCGAGGGCGCTCAGGGGCGCTGGGGACCTGCCATCTCGTTCTATCTACAGTCAAGCAGGTACCTTGACGAATGCATCCAGCATTATAAGAAGTCAGATGACTACGACCCTCAAGATATCGTGGCTAATAACCAAAGGCGCCAGAAGTCGGAGCTCTTGCTGTATCTCGGTGCTGCCTACTCGCAAGAAGGGAAGATTGTCGAAGCCCTGAGGTCCTGCGACGAGGCATATCTTCTCGGGGAGAAATTCCACGCGCAGCCAGCGTCTCTTATGAGAATTGCGGAGGCAGCTATCGGTTTGCTAAAAGGATCGGGACAATCCAACGGACTCGACATGTGGCAGGCTCGGGAGAAATCGCTGCGCTCCCGGATTCCCTAATCCGGCTCTTGTCTGTGCGCATACGCACCGAGGGTGGTAAAGATTTAAGGCCGTCGTCTGGATCGTTGGACTTGCTCGGGACTCCGTGGGACGTACATGGAGGGCTTCCACGTGGAAGGCCAACAGCAAAGTCTTGAGAGAACGGGGTGAGGGGTCGGACAAGGCTGTCCGCGCCCGCCGACACCTCTCTCCTCAGTTGATGAACAGGCCGACAATAGCTGCAGAAAGGTAATTTGCCAGGGTGCCGCCCAGCAGCGCCCACAGCCCCAGCCTTGCCATGTCGTGCCTGCGCGAAGGCACCACCGCGCCGATCGCGCCAATCTGCACCCCGATGGAGCCGAAATTCGCAAATCCACAAAGCGCGAAGGTGGCAATGGTGAATGAACGCGCAGCGATGTGCCCTTTCAGCGGGCCCAGCAGGGAAAACGCCACAAATTCATTCAGAACGACCTTTGTAGCCAGCAGATTTCCCACGGCCATGGCGTCGTGCCACGGCACGCCGAGAAGCCAGGCCACCGGCGCCAGAAGATAACCGAACACGGTGGGCAAGGTGGTATGGGCGAATCCCAGAATGCCGTTCGCCAGGGCGATGAGGGCGACAAAGGCGATCAGCATGGCTCCCACGTTGAGTGCAATGAAGAGACCGTCAAGAACACCGCGCGTGATGGCGTCCAGAAGATTGACCTCCACTTTCTCAAGCGCCAGCTTCACCTCGCCGGCAGTTTCCGGCTGGCCCGTTTCCGGAATCAGCATCTTCGACACCAGCATCGTTCCCGGTGCCGTCATGACGACGGCGGTCAGCAGGTCCCGCGCCTGCGCGCCGAACAGGATGTAGGCGCCCAGCACCGATCCTGCGATGTGGGCCATGCCGGCGGTCATCACGGTCATGAGTTCTGATTGGGTCAAAGTCTCCAGGTGAGGACGGATGACGAGCGGGGCTTCTGCCTGTCCTATAACGATGCTGGCGATCACTTCAAGGGATTCGGCGCCGCTGGTTCCCATCAGCCTAAACACCGCCCTCGCCGCCAGGGACACCAGCGCCGGCAGGATGCCGATGTAGTAGAGAATTGAAATTGCTGCCGCCACGTAGATGATCAAGGGCAGCGCCTGGAAGGCGAAGACCATGCCCAGATTGCCTTTCGGGTCACCCAGCGGGCCGAAGACGAATCGGGAGCCTTCAAACGAAAACTGCAGGAACCACTCCACGCCGTGTGAGGCTTCGTCCAGGAGCCAGTAGCCCGGCCCCGTGCGAAGCACAAACAGGGCGATCAGGAATTGCAGACCCAGGCCCCAACCCACAATCCGCCAGCTAATGGCATCGCGGCGCCGCGAAAGCGCGTAACAGGTGGCGAGGATTGCCAGAATGCCCAGTAGCGACGCAGAATGGTTCAGTTGTTCCTCCAGGGTCAGAACCCAAACGGCACGCAGTCCATTGGTCCCAAGAGGATATAGCAGAACTCGCGGAAAATTGATACAAGCTTCGATGGGTCCGCATTCACTCGGCTTTAGTGAATCGGCGGAGGTGGCGATGGTCCGATACGTAATGCAGCGCTAGACGCTAGACCGAGGCTGCAGCGGCTGAAACGCGGCTCTCCTTCCAGAGCCGGATGTAAGGCTCCAGGTCCGCCATCATGGTTGCGAACTGTTCGGTCCTGAGCGATTGCGCGCCGTCGCTCATGGCCTTTTCCGGCTGCGGGTGGACCTCAACGATCAGGCCGTCTGCCCCAATGGCCACGGCAGCGCGGCAGAGAGCAGGCACCACGCTCCGCTTGCCCGTCGCGTGGCTGGGGTCAAGAATCACCGGCAAGTGTGTGAGCTCGCTGAGCACAGGGACGGCGGCGATGTCGCAGGTATTTCGCGTAGCCGTCTCGAACGTGCGGATGCCACGTTCGCAGAGAATGATGTTGGGATTGCCGTGCGCCGTGATGTATTCGGCGGACATCAGCAGCTCCTTGATAGTCGAGCTCATGCCGCGCTTCAGCAGCACCGGCCGCGGGCATTTGCCCAGCGCCTTCAGCAGCGAGAAATTCTGCATGTTGCGCGCGCCTACCTGCATAACATCGGCGTACTCCGCCACCGTGTCCACGTCGCCTTCGCTCATCACTTCCGTCACAATGGCAAGCCCGGTGGCCTGGCGCGCTTTGGCCAGCAGCTTAAGCCCTTCGAGCGCCAGGCCCTGAAAATCATAAGGCGAGGTCCGCGGCTTGAAGGCGCCGCCGCGCAGTACTTTGGCGCCGGCGGCGGCCACGGCTTCCGCGGTTTCGAGAATCTGGTCCTCGTTTTCCACCGAGCAGGGCCCGGCCATCACCACAAACTCGTCGCCGCCGATCTCCGAGCCGTTCACGCGAATCCGCGAGCGCTCCTGCTTGAATTCTTTGCTCACAAATTTGTAGGGCGCCGAGATTCGCACCGCGTGCTCCACTCCGGGAGTCGCTTCCAGGGATTCCAGACAAGCCGTCACATCGCCTACACCAATCACGCCAATCACCACCCTTTCTTCGCCCTCGATGGAATGCACCTTGTATCCGAATTCGCGTATCCGCTCGCAAACGTAGTCAATTTCTTCCCTGGTGGCATGCGGCCGCATGGAAATGATCATGGTTTATCTCCCCTCGCCAACAAAAAAGCCCACTCGGCTTGAGTGGGCTGGCTTTTCTTAAAACTCGTTTTTCCTGGTCAGGCCAACGCCACTCTAGCGGATCGAGGCAAAAAAGCCCCAATACCAGTAGCTAAAGCTAAACGCGTTGGTAAAATTCAAACTGACCATCGTGCATCGACTATATCTTAAATCTTCAGGCTGGGCAAGCAAATGTTAGGGTTCTGGCGATGGTGAAGAGAATGGGGGCCTCGCGGAAAAAGGCGAATTGACCCGGGCGCGACTTGCGATTGCCTGACGATCGTTCCTGCCGAGCGCGTCTGCCCCAGGCGTGACACGTCACCGCCGCACCGGCGCTCGCCCGCGAAAATACAAAAACCAGAAAAACGCCGCACCCACGCAGATAACGATTATCTCCAAGTCGGTGCCTTGCACCGCTGGACTTGTGATGATATTCAGCTTATTCAAAACGGGCGCCAGCGCTACTGAGCTCACGAAGATTGCCCCCGCCAGCAGCACTTTGCGCCGTGACATCCGTGTGATATATACGAGCCAAAAAAATGCCGCGCAGACCAAATCTGCAACTCTCCCTCCCCAGGTGTGGGGTCCCCCAATCCACCCAGCGAGTTCTCCGCCGACCAACGGCACGAGAGGCAGGAGCGTGTAAAACAGCGCCATGACAAGCCATACTCTTCGTGACCTCAATTCCCATCCAATGCGCTCCAGGTCGCGCTTTTCCCTTTCCGCTTCCGGCGCAACCGACGAAGCCGCCTTCAACGTTTCAAGTGGTGTCGCTGCACTCCGGGCGACGCGCTCGAAATCAGGGTCCTCCCGAAAGTAATCCTCGACCAGCTTACGTGTGTCGTCGCTTGCCTCCCCGGAAAAATATACTGGCAACAAATCAATCACCACGTTGCGCGTAATGCTCATAGCTTTTCTCCCGAACCAGTCAACTTCTCGCTCGCAGGCTCTCGAATGGCCATTAGCTTCGCCCGCGCGCGGTGCACTTTCACCTTGGCGGTAGTTACGGACACATCCAGGGCGGAGGCAATTTCCTCGTAGGGCATTTCATCCACAACACGCATCAGCAGAATGGCGCGATCTGTCTCCGGCAATTCCTGCAACGCCGCAAGCACCGCGCTCAATTCCTCTTTCTGTTCAAAATGTGCTTGAGCGGTGATTGCTGTGTCGGGTCTTTTCTCGTCAAGCTCTGTCTCTCGGTGCGACCGCCTCCGCAGGTCACGATACGCATTCTGCGCAATGGCGAAGAGGTAGCTTCTCACCGTCGGCTGGCGAATTTCTCCGTGAGCCTGCAATGCACGCAAAAAGGTCTCCGAAGTGATGTCGTCCGCCATCTCCGGATTGCCGCATAAGAACAGGGCGAACCGCCGCACTGCCGGAGCATGCTTCTCGTAGAGGCTTTGAAAATCCATCGCTCTAATTGTCACGCTGATTACGCGGGAACAAGCGAAAGGTTACACCAAAAATTGGGCGCTCCTGCAAACATCCGAGGTTCTCCCGCCGGTCCGTTCTCGAAATAGGCTATCGGGACGCAATCAGATCGTGTCCAACCAGGCAAGCGCCGCCCAGAGGTGAAGGCGGCAATCAGTCAACTCTTTCGTCAAACGGGGTCGCGTCCCTTGTCAGAGGGCACACGGTCGGGACCTCTCTATCAGAGGCTGCCACCCCTGCCTGGGCTGCGGATGACCACAGGTACGTTCATAGCGGAACTGTACAGAAGCCGGGAGGGACGAAACCTGCCTGTGTTTTTCATGAGATAATCAAAAGCTCTTAATGTGCCATAGACGAGAGACCCGCAGGCCGCCAGCATAAGGTCCGCGCGATTCGAATTCCGGAGAGACTGATGAAAGCACTGGTAAAAAGCCGGGCAGATAAGGGCCTGTGGGTTGAAGATGTTCCCAAACCGGCGATTGGGATCAACGACGTCCTCATCCGCGTGCAACTGGCGGGCATCTGCGGTACCGATCTGCACATTTATGACTGGGACGACTGGGCCCAAAAGACCATTCCCGTGCCGCTCGTGATCGGCCACGAATTCGTCGGCGAGATCGCCGAGGTGGGCTCGAACGTCACCGACTTTGAGCCCGGCATGGTGGTGAGCGGCGAGGGCCATGTGGTTTGCGGCCGCTGCCGGAACTGCCTGGCCGGTCGGCGGCACCTATGCGCGCATTCCAAGGGGGTGGGCGTGGGACGTCCCGGCGCTTTCGCTGAATACGTCGCTCTGCCGATGACCAACATCTGGCGGCACAGTCCCGTTGTGCCGCTGGAAATTGCCTCGATTTTTGATCCCTTCGGTAATGCCGTCCACACGGCGCTGCAGTTTCCTGTGCTGGGTGAGGACGTGCTGATCACAGGCGCTGGGCCTATCGGGCTGATGGCCGCAGCGGTGGCGCGCCATGCCGGGGCGCGCTTTGTGGTGATCTCAGACCTGGTTCCGGAGCGCCTGAAGCTGGCTGAGAAGATGGGCGTGACACGGGCCATCGATCCCAGGAAAACTCCGCTTGAGCAGGTGCAGAAAGAGCTGGGCATGCAGGAGGGATTCGACGTGGGCCTTGAAATGTCCGGCAATCCGGCGGCCTTTCGGAGCATGCTGAGCAACATGAGCCATGGCGGCAGGATCGCCATGCTCGGCATCCCCAACCAGGAAATGTCCATCAACTGGAACGAGGTGATCTTCAACATGCTGACCATCAGGGGCATCTACGGCCGCGAGATGTACGAGACCTGGTACAAGATGACCGTGATGCTGGAATCGGGCCTGGACATCAGCTCCGTGATTACGCACCGCCTGAAGTGGCAGGAGTACGAAAAAGGCTTTGACGCCATGCGGGCCGGCAATTGCGGCAAGGTGATTCTGGACTGGAGGGCATAAATTGTACGGAAGCATCCGCGAACATTTGACAGTACGTCTCGATGAAATCCGGCAGGCCGGCCTCTACAAGAACGAGAGAACGCTGAATTCCCCGCAGCAGACGCGGGTGGAACTGCAGAGCGGCGAAAGCGTGCTGAACATGTGCGCCAACAATTACCTGGGACTGGCCAACCATCCGGCCATTGTGCAGGCGGCGAGGGAGGCGCTCGAACGCTGGGGTTACGGTCTCTCGTCGGTTCGATTCATTTGCGGCAAACAAGCCATCCACCAGGAACTGGAAGAGGCGCTGAGCCGCTTTCTCCGGACCGATGACGCCGTCCTCTACAGTTCCTGTTTTGACGCCAATGGCGGGCTGTTTGAAACGCTGCTGGACGCCGATGACGCCGTGATCTCCGACGAACTGAACCACGCCAGCATCATTGACGGCATCCGGCTGTGCAAAGCAAAGCGGTATCGCTATCGCAATGGCGACATGAGCGACCTGGAAGAAAAGTTGAAACAGGCCAAAGCGGAGGCTCGCTACGCGCTCGTGGCGACGGACGGCGTGTTCTCCATGGACGGGTACGTCGCGAAGCTCGACGAGATCTGCGATCTCGCTGAAAAGTATGGCGCGCTGGTGATGGTGGACGATTCGCACGCCGTGGGATTCATGGGCGAGCACGGGCGTGGCACACCGGAACATTGCGGCGTCGAGGGCCGGGTGGACATCATTACAGGGACGCTGGGCAAGGCGCTCGGCGGCGCGAGTGGCGGCTACACCACGGGGCGCAAAGAAATCATCGAACTGCTGCGCCAGCGCTCGAGGCCTTACCTTTTTTCCAATTCCGTGTCACCCTCCATCGTAGCTGCGTCACTGAAAGTGCTCGACCTGCTGCAGGGGTCAGGGGAGCTGCGCGAGCGATTGATGGAAAACACGCGCTTCTTTCGCCAGCGGATGACGGCGCTGGGGTTCTCTATTGTGCCGGGCGAGCACCCGATTGTGCCCATCATGATCGGCGATGCCGCCAAGGCCACGCGCATGGCCGATGCGCTGCTCCAGAAGGGCATCTACGTGGTCGGCTTCTCCTATCCCGTGGTGCCACAGGGCAAGGCGCGCATCCGCGTGCAGATTTCCGCCGCGCACACACGAGACGACCTCGAGTTCGCTGTGCAGAGCTTTAAGGAAGTGCAGGCCTCGATAGCGTAAGGCATTCGTATACACTTCCTCAATTGCACGCGCGAAGCATCACCCCCACATCAATCTCGGACTTCATCCTATAATGCCAGTTATGGACGAACGAAAGCGCCTCACAGCGATGGTGAAGGCGGCGGGTTGAGCAGCCAAGTTGAGTCCAAGTATTTTGGACTCGGTGCTGCCCAGGCTGCCGAAACAGTCTGATCCCAACGTTCTCGTCGGCTTCGATACCGGCGACGATGCGGGCGTGTATCTGATCGCACCTGACATCGCGCTGGTGCAGACGGTTGACTTCTTCACGCCCATCGTGGATGATCCGTGGACGTTTGGCCAGATTGCCGCCACAAACTCCCTGAGCGACGTTTACGCCATGGGTGGACGTCCGGTTTCCGCGCTTTCGATCGTAGGTTTCCCAAACACGGGCCGCGACCTGGACATGCTGGAACAAATCCTGCAGGGCGGCGTGGCCAAGATGCAGGAGGCGGGCTGCACGGTGATTGGCGGGCACTCGATCGGGGATGACGAAATCAAGTTCGGATTCGCTGTCACAGGAGTGGTGGACCCCAAGCGTGTGCTGGCCAACCGGGGAGCGCGCCCGGGCGACCGGCTGGTCCTCACCAAGCGTCTCGGCACCGGGATCATCGCCACGGCGCTGAAAAAGCGGAAAGCGAGTGAAGCCGCAGTCAGCGCCTCCGTTGAATCGATGCGGACGCTTAACCGCGTGGGCAGCGAAGTGGCCCTCGAATTCGATGTGCATGCCGCCACGGACATCACGGGCTTCGGGTTGCTGGGCCACCTGCACGCCATGGCCTCGGCCAGCAAGGTCAGCATGGTGATCGACCATACCGAGATCGAGTTCCTTCCCGGCGCTCTCGACTATTCGCGCCAGGGCTATCTTCCCGGTGGGCTGAAAAGAAACGCCGAGTTCGTGAGCGCCTGCGTCGAGTTTGACCCGAAGGTCCCGCAGGAAATCCGCAACCTGTTTTTCGATCCGCAGACCAGCGGCGGACTGCTGCTGGTGGTAGGCGAAAGCGATTCAGCAGCGCTGGTAAAGAAGCTCACAGAACGCGGAGTTCGCGCCCGGCAGGTGGGCCGAGTGGTGGAAAAAACCACCCCCTTGCTGCGGGTGGATTAAGGCGCCCCGAAGAATTGCGCAAGCCCCTTTCTCAGGCTAAGATGACCCCATGAAGAAGCTCTCCATGCAAGCGAAGTTTATGCTTGGAATCATCCTGATCGGGGGTGGAGCGCTCGCGGCTGAATACTTTCTGGTCAAATGGTATCCGTACTATCAGGGTCACAAGGCCAATAAGGTGCTCGCAACTCTTCCTTACCAGAACGCCACGCTGGGAATCGACATGCAGGTCGCCGCGGGCATCTATGGCAAGGTGGATGATTTTCCGGGAGGCGTGAGGATTTACCGTTCCCACCTGTTCAGCCGAGGACCGGCGCTCATCATAACGTCGCAATCAAACCCGAATAACGCCGAAGAGTTTTCGCCGCAGCTTTTGGCGAAATGGCAAACCGCCGGGACCTACCAGCAGATCCCCGATTATCGCTTTGAGCATATGAAAATTCAGGGCCGCGATGCCGCGATGACCTGGCAATCCGCCGAACATGCCAAAGTGCTGCCGGCTATCAGCTTTGACGTGTCAAGCTCGGAAAACGCGGATCTGGTGACGGGACACATCATTTCGCCCGACCACATTGTCGAGGCCAATTGCCGGCCCGGATCGAGCGACCCGACGCTATTCCTGCGGGCCTGCGAGGAAAGCATCCAGTCCATCAAGGTGAGCGGGCCCCCGCCCCAGGAAAAGCCCGGACCCGGAGTACTGGAACTGAAAAACGTCAAACCCATCCATTAGAGATTTGGGCGTGCCCGCGCTGGCAAGGGACCCTGAACACTCTCTCCGCGACCGCGCGAATTTCTGCTACACTGTGCAACTCTAAAGTGCCACACGAACAAGGAGTGTGACTGACCCATGCCCAGTTGGAATGCCGTTGAAGGAAGCCTTGCTACGCCCAAAGGCTTCCGCGCCGCCGCGGCTGCCGCTGGAATCAAGAAAGCCCCCGGCGCACTGGACCTTGCGCTGATTGTTTGCGACGCTCCTGGAGCAAGCGCCGCCGCGGTGTTCACGACGAACCGGGCGGCCGCCGCGCCGGTGCTCCTGTGCCGGCAACATCTGAAGAAGAACCGGGGGCGCGCGCGGGCGATCATCGTCAACTCAGGCAACGCCAATGCCTGCACGGGGCGCGCGGGGCTAGCGGTGGCTGAGCAGACGGCCAAAGCCGTGGCCAAAATGCTGGGAGTGCGTCCCGAAGAGGTTTTTGTCTCCTCCACCGGCGTGATCGGAACACCCTTGAACCTGGATTTGATTCTGCACCAGCTTCCGGCCTTGATTGAGATCCTCTCCGTCGAAAGCGCTCCGGAAGTTGCGCGAGCAATCATGACCACTGACAGCTTTCCCAAATCTGCAGTGCTGCAATCAACGATCGGCGGCAAGACCGTGACGCTCGCCGGAGTAGCCAAAGGCGCCGGCATGATCCATCCCAAAATGGCCACCATGCTCTCTTACGTCACGACGGACGCCGCTGTTGCCCCCTCGGCTCTGCAAAAGATGCTGCGCGATGCTGTGGATGCATCATTCAACCGCATCACCGTTGACGGAGACACTTCAACCAATGACAGCGTGGTGGCGCTCGCGAGTGGCCAATCCGGAGCCGCCATCCGGCCCGGCGGGCCTGAGGCAAAAACGTTCCAGCAGGGACTGGCCGAACTCTGCCAGACGCTTGCCCGGATGATTGTCAAGGATGGTGAAGGCGCCACAAAGATCGCGCGAATCGACGTTCGCGGGGCCGGGAGCCGGTCTGACGCCGAGCGCGTGGCCCGGGCGGTGGCCAATTCGCCACTGGTGAAAACGGCGCTTGCAGGAGGCGATCCCAACTGGGGGCGGATTGTATGCGCCGCAGGTTACTCCGGCGCCGCCATCGATGCCTCAACGGTGGACGTCTCTGTCAACGGCCTCTACCTTTGCCGCCGCGGCGTCCACGCAGGCTTTGACGAAGCCGCCGCGAAAAAGGAACTCGACAAGAGCGAACTCACGATCAGTATTAATCTGCACCAGGGCAAGACCAACGCCTGGGTGTGGACCTGCGACTTTACCCACGAATATATTCGAATCAATGCTTCAAGGTCATAGGTCTCGGACTGCAGCGGCTGCAGGGTAGGTGTCGCGGTGGTAGTCCAGCCGATACCACATAAACCCTCCTCACAAAATTGCCTTGAAGGCGGAC
Source organism: Terriglobia bacterium (assembly GCA_035712365.1). NCBI lineage: Bacteria > Pseudomonadati > Acidobacteriota > Terriglobia > Terriglobia bacterium. The sequence goes on along the minus strand of DASTAW010000033.1, from coordinate 121,986 downwards.
CCGACAACCGGACACATCGCAAACAGCGCGATTGTATGCGCCACGCCGTAGCTCGTCGGTTTGGACACTCTGCTGTCCATTGGCTGTCCTCCTTTGGACGGTCTTCGTGGCCGTCCAAGTGTGTTATCCTCAGGGTTCCCCTCTGAAAACGCGGGGTTTGGTGGGCGGGAGTCCAAACAGATGTCAGGAATAATCGGATACCTTGGAAATAAACGCGTAGTCCCTGTGCTGCTGGAAGGGCTGCAGCGGCTTCAATATCGCGGGTATGACTCCGCGGGCCTGGCGGTGATGAAGGACGGCAAGCTGACCATCCGGCGGGCTATAGGGAAACTTCGGAACCTCGAAGACGTCATTCGGCTCAATCCACTGGACGGCACGTGCGGCATCGGTGAGACGCGATGGGCCACGCACGGAGCGCCGACGGAAGAAAACGCCCACCCGCATCGCGACTGCCATGGCACGGTAGCGGTGGTGCATAACGGCATCATTGAAAACTACATGGAGCTGAAGCAGGAGCTGGCGGAAGAAGGGCATACATTCACCACCGAGACCGACACCGAGGTGATTGCGCATCTGATTGAGAAATATCTGGACGGGCCTTCGCCGCCTGCGGGGCGCGTTACGCTGGACGATGCGGTGCGGGCCGCCGTCGAGCGGCTGACCGGGTCATTCGCCCTGGCGATCATGTCGGCAGGGGACCTGGACAAGATTGTCGTCGTCCGCCAGGGACCTCCGGCTGTGATCGGGCTGGGAAAGAACGAATACCTGGTTGCCAGCGACGTCCCCGCCATCCTTTATCACACTCGCGATCTGTTTTTCCTCGCTGATGGCGACATTGCGGTGCTGACACCGAACGGCGTGAAGCTGATGGATTTTCATGGCGAGCCCGTCACCCGCCGCGTGCAACACATCAGTTGGGACCCGATTCTGGCGGAAAAAGGCGGATTCAAGCACTTCACGCTGAAGGAGATCTACGAGCAGCCGCGCGCCGTGCGCGATACGGCGCTGGGCCGTGTTTCGTCGGAAACGGGCCAGATTTTCCTCGACGAAATGGAAATCACCGAGGACGAATTCTGCGCCTTCCGGGAGATCAAGATCGTGGCCGCCGGCACGTCGCGCCATGCCGGGCTGGCAGGCAAGATCATGTTTGAGCGGCTGGCGCGAGTACCCACAGAGGTGGATTACGCATCGGAATTCCGCTATCGCGATCCGCTAGTAGACTCCCGCACACTGACGGTGCTGATCACGCAGTCGGGCGAGACGGCGGACACCATCGCGGGCCAGCGCGAGGCCCAGGCCAAAGGCTCCAAGACCCTGGCCATCTGCAACGTGCTCGGCAGCATGGTGCCCCGGGAAGCCAACGGGACCATCTATACGCATGCGGGGCCGGAAATTGGCGTCGGTTCCACCAAAACCTTTACCTCGCAGCTCATTGGACTTTACCTGTTCGCGGTTTACCTGGGCCAGCTTCGCGGCCTCGTTCCGCCGGCCGAGTCCAGGGAATTGCTCAGCGCTCTAACGGCGCTGCCGCGGCAACTTGAGCACGTCCTGCAAAAAGATGAAGAATACGAGGAGCTGGCCCGCCACTTTGACCGCGCTTCAGACTTCCTCTTCCTTGGCCGTGGCGTCCATTTTCCGGTGGCCCTGGAAGGCGCGATGAAAATGAAAAAGGTATCCTATATTCACGCGGAAGCCTATCCAGCCGGCGAACTGAAGCACGGACCGATCGCTCTCATCACGGAGGGCCTGCCCGTGGTGGTGATGGCGACGTGCGACAACAAGTCCGCCGACTCCAGGCTTCGCTACGAAAGGACAGTTTCGAACATCAAGGAAGCCAAAGCCCGCGGGGCCGTGATCGTCGGCCTGGTTACGGAGGGCGACCGCGAAGTGCAGGAGATGGCAGACCACCTGATCACCATTCCACAGACCAATGAATACCTTTCCGCGGTCCTTGAGGTCATACCTCTTCAGTTGCTGGCTTATCACATCGCGGTCTTGCGCGGCTGCGACGTTGACCAGCCCAGAAATCTGGCGAAATCGGTGACCGTGGAATAGATGAGCACGACTTCAAAGCTCGCATTCAAAAAAATCCAGTCCCACCCATTGAATGAGGCGTAGACCGGTCCGGCTGATGAAGCAAAGAAATCGACGTCGTAGCTTCTTGCATCCCAGCCGGGCGTGTTCCTGCGGAAAGATCGTCCGGCCTTGCACGGTCGGGGCTTGGCTCGGTCGCGTCCTATGGCCCGCTCTGGCGCTGGGCCTGGGGATCATGGCTGCGGGACGAACGGCCTTCGCCCAAACCTCGATTTCGTCGGACCTCGCCGGGCCCCGCCCGACCGTCACCATCCCTCGCGTCAGTTCTGCGCCGAAGCTGTCTGACTTTCTCGAGATGAAGCCGGACGCTGCGATGGCCGGCAAGATGCTCAGGATCGATGGGTTCATCCAGCGCACGCCAAAGGACGACGTCGCGCCCAACCAGCGTACCGACGTCTATCTGGGCTACGACAGCAACTACCTCTACGCGGTTTTCGTCGCTTTCGATGAGGATCCCAGCCAAGTGCGGGCCCATATGACGGTGCGCGACCATCTGTCCGGCGACGAACGGCTGGACCTGTTTCTCGACACATTCCACGATCATCGCCATGCCTACGTCTTCACAGTCAATCCGTTTGGGCTGCAGCAGGACGGCAGCTATGATGAAAACGCAAGTCCGAACTATGACAGCTCATTCGACACCGTTTGGAAATCCAAAGGCCAGCGGACCCGGCGCGGCTTTGTTGTGTGGGAAGCGATTCCCTTCAAGAGCTTGCGTTTCCCGGCAACTCAAAAGCAAACTTGGGGAATTCTTTTCATCCGCTGGATTCCGCGCAACAACGGCTCCGACACGTGGCCGCGCGTTTCAACTCGCATTCAGGGACGCCTGGGGCAGGAGGCCACTCTGGAAGGTTTGGACTCGATATCGCGGGGACATAATGTGCAGTTTATTCCTTACGCCTTTGAACGTTCCTACCGCGCCCTGGATACGCGCGACCCTAACGATCCACGGTTCGTCTCGAGAGCGTTTGATCCGCAGGCAGGGATCGACGGCAAAACGGTCCTGAAAGACAGCCTGGTGCTTGACGCCACGGTTAATCCCGACTTCAGCCAGGTGGAATCCGATCAGCCGCAGGTAACGGTCAATCAGCGGTTCGCGGTCTTTTTTCCAGAGAAGCGCCCGTTTTTTCTCGAGAACGCAAACTTTTTTCAAACGCCCCTCGATCTGTTTTTCTCCCGCAACATCGCCGATCCGCTGTACGGCGTCAGGCTGACCGGCAAGGTAGGACATTACGCCATCGGGACCCTTTTCTCTGATGACCAATCGCCGGGAGAAAGCGTCGCGCCGAACGATCCGCTTGCGGGCAAGAACGCGCGTTTCAGCGTTGTAAGAATCAATCGCGACGTCGGGAGGCAATCGACGATCGGCATGATTTATACCGATCGCGAATTCGCCGGCTCCCATAACCGCGTAGGAGGTGTTGACGGCCACTTCAAATTCACGCCCAATTGGACGTTGGACTGGCAGGGAGTCACCAGCGCAACCACCTTGCCCGGCAATCTGCGATCCGCCGGCCCGGCGTACAAATTCCACTTGCAGCGCACCGGCTATCAGTTTTATTACGACCTCAATTATGAGGACCTCAGCACCGGCTTCAACACCGAAACCGGGTTCCTGGGCGAAAACACAGTGGACCGGTTTGTTCCCTACAGCCGAACGATTCCAAGGCCGGCGTTGCGCCCGGACTTCAGAGGCCTGGGGCAGTTCATCACCTACCGCTTTCGGCCGGAAGGAAAAACGCTGATCTCCTGGGGGCCCAATCTTTACGTCGATCCCGTCTGGGACCACGCCGGCAACCCGCTGGACGAGTACTACGACACCGGGCTGACCTTTGAACTGACCGGCCAGACCTACTTTGAACTCTATCAGGCCGGGGACCATGAACTGCTGCGGCCCCAGGATTTTTCCGTGCTGCCTTCCAACCGCACTTATGTCCACCAGCACAAGGGCGTCTATCTGGGCAGCCAGTACTATCAACCATTCACCTTCAGCGCGCAATACGAGTGGGGCACGGACGTGAACTTTGTGCCGCCTTCAGGCCAGGCTCCTGTGCTGGCCAATCTCACTCATGCCCAGGCGCTGTTGACCCTTCGGCCTCTCACCAAGCTGGAGGTTGATAACACTTACATCCTGGAGCGGCTCACCAGCCGCCAGGGCGGAGCGAGCATCTTTGACAACCACATCATCCGCTCCAAGTGGAACTGGCAATTCAGTCCACGTCTGGGCGTGCGGACAATTTTCCAATACAACAGCATTCTTCCCAACCAGGCGCTCACCTCCCTGCAACCGACAAAGCAATTCAACGCCGACTTCCTGGTTTCATACATCGTGAACCCCTGGACGGCCCTCTACGTGGGATATAACAGCGACCAGCAGAACATCAATCTGATTCCCACATCCACCGGCTCGGAACTGCTCCGCACCAACCGTTTCCTGAACGATGGACGGCAGTTTTTTGTGAAGTTCTCATACTACTTTGGGTTCTGATTCCGTGGAGCGGCCCACGAGTGCCGCGGTGAAGACAGGAGCGGCGCCGACGGCAGTGCGGGGATACTAGAGCTGGTAGAATTGGTGGGAATGGAAGCAAGCGCGATATGAGAGTCGTTTATTCGGACCAATACGACCTGAACCTGGGCGACCACGTCTTTCCTTCCGCGAAGTATCGCCTGGTGAAGGAGCGCCTGCTTCAGGAAAACTTAGTCAGGGCTGAGGAGATTGTCGAGCCCTCTCCTGCCTCGGACGACGATGTGGCCCTGGTACACGATAGCGATTACATCTGGAAACTGAAGAATGCAAAACTTTCCCATGTTGAAATCCTGCGGATGGAAATTCCGTATTCCCCCGAACTCGTCCGGGCCGTCTGGCTTTCGGCGGGCGGTTCGATTCTTGCAGGACGATTGGCGCTTGAGGAAGGCGTCGGCGTCAACATTGGCGGCGGCTTTCATCACGCCTTCCCCGACCACGGCGAAGGGTTCTGCGTAATTCATGACGTTGCCGTGGCCATCCGGCGGCTGCAGAACGATAAGCTCATCGAGCGCGCCATGACCGTCGATTGCGACGTCCACCAGGGCAATGGCACCGCGGCCATTTTCGGCGGTGACGAATCCGTCTACACCCTTTCAATCCACCAGGAAAACAATTACCCCTACCCCAAGCCACCCAGTAACCTGGACGTGAACCTCCACAACGGTGTCCAGGACGCGGAGTACCTCGCCGTGCTTGAAGATAGTCTGGACAAGGCGCTGGCGGAGTTTAATCCACAGGTCGTGTTCTACCTTGCAGGCGCCGATCCGTACCGTGAAGACCAGTTGGGCGGGCTGAAGCTCAGCCTGCAAGGCCTTGAACATCGCGACCGCATTCTGTTCGAGAAGATGCGGGTTAAGAACATTCCAGTGGTGGTAACCCTTGCGGGTGGCTATGCCCGCCAGGTGCCGGATACCGTCCGCATCCACTGCAATACGGTCAAGGTCGCGAGAGACTTTGCCGGCTCAGCCGCATTCCCGGCTGAGGCATAAGGCGACAGCGCCCTCTTATTCTTGCACCAGCTTGTCTAACTGTTTCCAGCCCACCAGGACAATGTGGTTCCTGCTGAGCGCTCGCTTGAACTCCGGACTGCTCACCGCGTTGAAATCGCGCTGCCGCCACGCCGCTCCGTAATCGGGATGGTCCACCGTGATGGCCCGCATTTCGGAATCATCATACGCCAGATGGACAATCATTTCGGTCAAACCGGGTTTGAGAGATTCAATGGCTTTTACATAATTTTCCGTCCAGCGGCCGGCAGGGACCTGCGGAGTGAACATCACCAGATGGTTGAGAACAATGTCGTTCGGTGACACCAGTTTCAGCATCTCTTCGCCTTGCCGGCCTGGCAGTTTGACCGCCATATAAGGCAAATGATATTCATGAGCCACCTTGATAAGGACGGAGTAGAGCTGCGGCGTCGCAGCGAGTGTTCCCATGTGGATGTCCAGATGGGTGGGACGAATTCCCATCGCGAGCGCGCGCTTGATCTGGGCGCGGACCTCAAGCTCGGCTTCTTCGGGCATGGCATGGGCCGCAACCGGGCCATTGTCACCATAGAAATAGCCGTTCGGATCCAGCAGGCTAGCCACCTGATCTCTGGGCGCCACAGGGCCCCAGCGATAGGTTTTCCATTCGCTCGTCAGCGTCAGGTGCAGGCCCATATCCACGCCGGGATGTGACTTGGCAAAATCAGCGACTTCCGTGAACCACGGGCACGGGACCATCACGCTTGCCGCGGTAACGTACTTCTCTTCCAGCGCCTTGAAGCTGGCCACGTTTTGTGAATGGGCCACGCCCAGGTCGTCAGCATGGATGATCAGCAGTTTCGAATCCGGCGGATAACCGAGCTTTTCGGCGATGTGCTGCATCTGCGCGCTGGCAACGTCTCCAAAGAACACGACTGGGAGCAGGATCAGAAGTGAATGGACAACTATTCTCTTCAATGCAGCACCTCCGGGATATGGCTGGAGCAACATGGCGATCGAGCCACGACAGAATACACCCGCCCGTTAGTTTTTGTCTTTGTTCAATTCGATTCAGGGACCGGCGAAAAATGGAAGCTGCGGAAGTCAGCCGGCAAGCTTCACAAGGTGGGTGTTGAGAGACCCGCTGCGATAGCCTTCCAGATCCAGTGTTACGAAGTTGAATCCCAGGGGCTTGAAGATCTCCACGAACTTCACAGCCATCTCCGGCGTTAAAGCCCGGGGCAGCTCGTCGGGGGCGATTTCCAGGCGCACCAGAGTGTCATGATGCCGGACGCGGAACTGGCGGAATCCGAGGGCCCGAAGCGCCTCTTCGCCTTTTTCCACCACCGCCAACCGTTCCGGAGTGACTTCAATCCCGTAGGCGATACGCGAAGAAAGGCAGGCCGAAGCCGGTCGGTCCCAGACGGGTAATTCCGCTCGCCGCGATAGTTCACGAATGTCAGCCTTGGTGAGGCCCGCGTCGAGCAGCGGGGTGAGAACCTTGTGCTTGCGGGCCGCCTGCTGGCCGGGCCGCCAGTCGCCCTGGTCATCCACATTCACGCCGTAGGCGACCGCTGAATAGCCGCGCCGGGCGGCAAGCTGGTCAAGCTGGCTGAAAAGCTCGTCCTTGCAGAAGTAGCAGCGGTCAGGATTGTTGGCGCGATAGTCGGGATTTAAAAGTTCGGAAGTGTTGATGAACTCGTGCGGCACCTGGAACCGTTCGACGCAGGCCTCAGCCTCTCGCCGGTCGCGTTCTGAGTAGCTGGCGCTGAGGGCCGTTACGGCGAGCATGCGATCGCCCAAAGCCACGTGCGCCGCATAAACCAGATAGGCGGAATCGACGCCGCCTGAATAGGCAACGATCAGCGAAGGCAGTTTCTTCAGCTCGCCTTCCAGGCGTTTCTGCTTGTTCTCCAGTTCGCCTAACATACGCCCCTCATAAAACCAGCATAGCAGGTGGACCGCAGGCCCTCAACCCGCGTCGCAGCAGAAGGTTTACTGGATTAGCACGCCCTGCGTGTCATCCTCGGTGTCCTCGGCGCGGATGAGGCAGGCGGCGGCAAGCTGGTCCTCTTCGCCAAGATTGATCAGCTTGACCCCCTGGGAAGAGCGTCCGCATTCGCGAATCTTGGCGGAGTCGAGCCGCGCGATTTTGCCCTGCTGAGTGATCAGCATGACTTCCGAATCCTCGGTAACGCTGAGAGAGTTGACCACTTTGCCGTTGCGCGCCACCGTCTTCACGTTAATGACGCCCTTGCCGCCGCGCGATTGCAGCCGGTATTCGGTGATAGGGGTGCGTTTGCCGTAACCCTTTTCAGTGGCGGAGAGGATCAATTCCTTTTCTCCCACGACTTCAACGCCAACAATGTAGTCGCCTTTCTTAAGCGTCATCGCGCGCACGCCGCGGGCCTGGCGACCCATGTCACGGACGTCGCTTTCCGGGAAGCGAATGGCCATGCCTTCGTGCGTGGCGAGGAAGATGGTGTCCTGCCCTGTGGTCTGCTTGGCCCCAATCAACTCGTCATCGTCATCTACGTTCATGGCAATGATGCCGCGCGACATGGGGTTGGAGAAATTGGCGAGGCGTGTCTTCTTGATGACGCCGTTGCGGGTCACCAGCGTGACGTAGCCTTCGGCGGCGTAGGTTTCGCCTTTGACCTCGACGTCTTTCCGTTCGTCGGGGAGTTCCTTCAAAGTCACCAGCGAAGCCACCTTTTCGCGCGGGTTCAGATTCACAAGGTTGAGAATGTGCTTCCCGCGGCCGGCGGCGGCGACATCGGGAATCTCATAAACCTTCAGCCAGTGCACCCGGCCGGTGTTGGTGAAAACCAGAATGTAACTGTGGGTGGAGGCGACAAACATTCCCTCCACAAAGTCCGCCTCGCGGGTTTTCATTCCCAGGCGCCCCTTGCCGCCGCGGGCCTGCTGGCGGTAGGTGGATAAGGGAGTGCGCTTGAGATATTGCGAGTGCGAAAGCGTGATGACCACGTCTTCAACGGCGATCAGGTCCTCGAGGCCAATCTCCGCCTGCTCGTCGATGATGGCCGTCTTACGCTCGTCACCGTACTCCTTCTGCACCTCTTTCAGCTCTTTCACAATCACCCGGCGCAGCACCTTCTCATTCCGCAGGATCTCTTCATATTCCGCAATCTTCTTCTGGAGTTCGTCGTACTCTTCCTGCACCTTGTCGCGCTCGAGCGCCGTCAGGCGCTGCAACTGCATTTCCAGGATGGCCTGTGCCTGCCGCTGCGAGAAATCAAACTGCTCCATCAAGCCCGTGCGGGCGTCTGACGGCGTCTTGGAACCCCGGATCAGCTTGATGATGGCATCGAGCTGCGACAGCGCCTTCAGGAAACCTTCCAGAATGTGGGCACGCTCCTGAGCTTTGCGCAGATCGTAAGCGGTGCGCCGCCGGACCACGTTGACGCGATGGTCAATGAAGTGCTGGATGGCCTCCATCAGCGGCAGTTCGCGCGGCTGGCCGTTCACAATGGCCAGCATGATCATGCCGAAGTTCTCCTGCAACTGGGTATGCTTGTAAAGGTTGTTCAGAATGATTTCCGGCTGCTCCCCGCGCTTAATCTCGATCACAATGCGCATGCCTTCGCGGTCCGACTCGTCCCGGATGTCCGAGATGCCCTCGATTTTCTTGTCCTGCACCAGGCTGGCGATGCGCTCAATCACCCGGGCCTTGTTCACCTGGTAGGGAATTTCCGTGATGACGATCTGCTCTTTTTCCTTGGTCTGGCGCTCGATGGCCGCTTTGGCGCGCATGGTGAACTGGCCACGGCCGGTTTCGTACGCGGCCTTGATGCCGCTTCGCCCGTAAATATACGCGCCGGTCGGAAAATCAGGACCGGGAACGAGCTGCAGAACGTCGTCGAGGGTCGCCGTGGGTTTCTCGATCAGCAGGATGGTGGCATTCACCACTTCAGTAAGGTTGTGCGGCGGAATTTTGGTCGCCATGCCGACCGCGATGCCGTCGGAGCCGTTGATCAGAAGATTGGGGACCCGCGTGGGAAGGACCAGCGGCTCCTCAGTTGACTCGTCGAAGTTTGGAACAAAATCCACCGTATCTTTGGCAATATCGGCCAGCAGTTCTTCCGCCAGCGCCTCCAGGCGGCACTCGGTGTACCGGTAGGCCGCGGCGGGGTCGCCGTCAATCGATCCAAAATTCCCCTGGCCGTCAATCAGCGGATAACGCAGGTTGAAATCCTGCGCCATGCGCACCAGCGCGTCATAAACGGCGGAATCGCCGTGCGGATGGTATTTTTTGATGACTTCGCCCACCACGCCGGCGCACTTGGTGTAGCGCTTGTCGGAGGTCATTCCCTCCTTGTGCATGGCGTAGAGAATGCGCCGGTGGACGGGCTTCAAACCGTCGCGCACGTCAGGCAGCGCGCGCCCGATAATCACGCTCATGGCGTAATCGAGATACGATTTCCGCATCTCATCTTCAATGTTCACAGGCACTTCGTTCGCCGGCCTGATCAGTTCCTGGTCACCCATAAGTACGTCCCGTTATGTTTTCTTGCTGCTTACGTTTCGTGTGGTATCTGCCCACAATTTGTGGTTTGCACCCGGAGTAAGAATAACTTCCATTCTAACATGCGGATCGCCACGGTACAGGTCAGCATACTCCCTCGCGGACGGCGTGCTTATAAAGCATGGGGGTGTCCAGGAGGTCTGTAATCCCTAGGGTTTCGGCCGAAGAACAAGGGCAGCGGCCTGTGCCAATGCCGCAGCTTTGTCCTTCTGCTCGGCCTTGTCCTCGGGCCAGCCGATTAGATTAGCGTGACGAGGATGAGGGCCCAGCGAAGGGCGAATGTTGAGACCCTCATCAAATACAATTTTGGAGCCCAGATCCGCTCGGCCCAAAATTTTGACATTGTCTCTACGTTTGCGCTCCACAAAGAGAAGGCCTAAGAGCCAGACCCTTTTCTCGGCGCAACCAGTGGTTCGATAAACAGAGGTACATCCAGTCCTTGGCATGAATGCGGCGGGTGATATGCGCTTTTTCATGTGATGCTTATTAACAATATATCGGGATATGCGCTCGTCCAGGGAGACGACCCGAGAGGTCCAATCAATCCGAAGGAAAATGCCGAGCAAGAATATCCAGAATTGTTCGAGGTATTGCTCCAAAGAACGGCTCCTCTCCATACTGCCTGGATGATCCCCCAAATCTCCCGGCGTACACCAGCGTTGCCGTTGTCACGCTCATGGAAAAGAGACGATTGTCTTCGGTCTGCCATTCGAGCGCAATGTCTCCGTCAGGTTCTGGCACGACGGTTGGGCATTGAATCCCTTCAGGCAAACTTCTGACCACCTCAACTGCCCGATGACCTGAGACGTGCGAAACGGGCTCTCCACCATAACCATCCCAATCGCGTACGGAACAGGTCTGCAGAATCTCCGCGATCTCCTCGATTAGTAAGTCCCTCCATGCAAAAGATGCGGGAGTTTGCCGATCCGGACCATATTCCTTCGCGCGTTGCCTAGTAGTCTCTTCCGCCTCGCTGCTGATGCCCACTGGCAACCACAAGTTTCCTAGGTCGTAGGGGGTGATTTCTAAAGGGGCGTTCATCGAAAGAGCTCCTTAGTCTTGGGGGTTATACTTCCAAAGAAAATCGCATTCTTGACCTTCCTCAGTATAGCAAGTATCTCATCGATCTTTGCATCTTCCGGCGAGAGACTTACCTCCTTAAAGACATCTATATCGAGAATAACAGACGACTTGATCGGGTCGGGCTTCTCGGACGGGGTTTGGGCGATTATCGCAGTAACTCCCTCTTCGGGGAAGGGCACCACGACACGCGTGAAGAAGTGTGTGAGCACCTGCGGTAGGCCATTAGGCATTTTGGGAGCCATTGTGAAGTAGTCATCATAGTCGAATTTCTTAAATGGAATCTCAATGGAATTTATGTACCGCGTAGCAAGTCGATTCACACGAACAGGCTTCGCGTGGACTCTGTAGATGTCCCAAAGCCTTTTTGCCTCACTAAACACTTGTTCCCATCGAGTGTATGGTCGAAGCCGACTAAAAGTGAAACCATCAAGGCGAAACTGGACTGCCTGGGTCCCATCCGCGCTCCTGAACAAATAGCCGACAAGCTGATGTCGAGACGTAGTAAGGGGATCCTTCTCGTTCTTTAGCTCAAAAAGACCCTCCCACATTGTGCGTTTTTGCTTTTCGGGATATTCAACCCTGACCCAGTCATGCAGTGCCTCTAGTTTATCTAGTGAAACATCCTGAGGAAGTTGGGTTCTGACGTCGATGAGCGCTTCGGTGATTGGTGCCTTAGGGAAGACTTCAGTCATGAGCGAATGTTAGTCTCCGTAAGCTTGTGGCAAAGGATGGATCAGTCTAGCACAGAAGGCAACAAACCGGCATACACGGAAACCCAAATCAATCGACCTTGATTCTCTGCGAGAGCCGGAACACTCATACTTGCTAAATATCCAAATTCTTCACATCGAGGGCGTTTTGTTCGATGAATTCGCGGCGGGGGACCACAGCGTCACCCATCAGGATGGTAAAGATATTTTCTGCCTCGGTCCGGTCTTCGACCTTCACCTGAAGCATGGTCCTCTGCTCGGCGTCCATGGTGGTTTCCCAGAGCTGGTCGGGATTCATTTCTCCCAGGCCCTTGAACCGCTGTACGGTGAAGGCTTTTTTACCGAGCGTCATGATGTGCTCCAGCAGTTCCTTGCGGTCCTCGATGGTCAACTGGCTTCCGTTGGTTGAAACCAGGAAGGGCGGCTTGTCATTGGCGTGGACGCGCCGGTGCAGGTCGAGCAACCGTTTGTAGTCGGCGCTCGAAACCAATTCCCAATTGATGACACGCTCGCTCAGGTTCTCACTGGAAAAGGCCAGCGTATAGAGGTTGTGCTCTTCGTCGAGCTTAATCTCCGGCTTGAATCCTTCCGCCTTCAGGTCGTTTGCCACCTGCTTCAGTTTTTCCTGGTTTTCGAATTCGGCCTTCTTTGCGAACTCCACGCGGAGCAGGGCATCAACGGGCCGCGGGTCGGCCATCTTTTTTTCCAGCTTGTCAAAGAGCTCGATGTACTCGCCAAGCGCCATCAGGAAGTTCGTCAATTCCCCACCCTGCAGGCGCACCTTGTCCTTGCCCTCGCCGGCCTCGACCGCGTGGTCTTCCGTGGCGCGCCGCAGCACCTCGCGCCGGAATTCCTTTTCGTCGTGGATGTACTTCACGCTCTTGCCTTTCTTGATCAGGTAGAGGGGAGGCTGCGCAATGTAGACATGGCCGCGTTCAACCAGTTCGGGCATCTGGCGGTAAAAGAAGGTGAGCAGAAGGGTGCGGATGTGCGAGCCGTCGATGTCGGCGTCGGTCATGATGATCACTTTTGAATAGCGCAGCTTGGTGATGTCAAAATCATCCTTGCCGATGCCGGTGCCAAGCGCCGTGATCAGGGCGCGAATTTCCTCATGCCCCAGCATCTTGTCAAACCGCGCCTTCTCCACGTTCAGGATTTTGCCCCGCAGCGGCAGGATGGCCTGATAACGGCGGTCGCGCCCCATCTTGGCCGAGCCGCCGGCCGAATCACCCTCAACCACGAAAATCTCGCAACGCTCCGGGTCTTTCTCCTGGCAGTCAGCCAGCTTGCCGGGCAGGCCGCCGGAATCAAGTGCTCCCTTGCGGCGTGTAAGTTCGCGGGCCTTTCGAGCCGCCTCGCGGGCGCGCGCGGCATCAATCGCCTTGGCGCAGACCTTGCGGCCCACGGTAGGGTTCTTCTCAAAGGTTTCCATCAGCTTCTCATAGACGAAGCTTCCCACCGCGCTCTGGATGTCGCTGTTCAGCTTGCCCTTGGTCTGGCCTTCAAACTGCGGCTGCGGCAGTTGGACGCTGATAACTGCCACCAGGCCCTCGCGCACATCCTCGCCTGAGAGGTTGTCTTTGACGTCCTTGAAGAGGTTTTGGTTCTGCCCGAACTGATTGATGGCCCGGGTGAGACCCGAACGGAATCCCGAAAGATGAGTGCCGCCGTCCACGGTATTGATGTTATTGGCGAAGGTGAAGACATTTTCCGCGTAACCGTCGTTATACTGCAGCGCAAACTCGACGTGCATGTCGTCCTTGTCGGCCTCCGCAAAGATGGGCACGGGATGCAGGGTTTCCTTGTTTTTGTTCAGATGCTTGACGAATTCCGCGATTCCGCCGTTGTAACGGAATTCTGTCTCTTTGCTGAGACGCTCATCCTTCAGTACGATCGTAAGGCCTCTATTCAGGAACGAAAGCTCCCGCAGCCGCTGGGCCAGGGTGTCGTGATTGAACTCGATGGAAGTAAAAATCGTAGCGTCCGGCAGGAACCTTATTTTTGTCCCGCGCCGCGTCGTCTTTCCGGCCTGCTTCAGGCTGCTGGTGGGTTTGCCGAACGCGTAGGACTGCTCCCAGGTGTAGCCGTCGCGCCAGATTTCCAGTTCCAACGATTCGGAGAGAGCGTTCACCACAGAAACTCCCACGCCGTGCAAGCCGCCGGAAACCTTATAACTCTTGGTATCAAATTTCCCGCCGGCGTGCAGGACGGTCATCACAACTTCAGCCGCAGATTTCCCCTCTTCCTTGTGCAGGTCAACGGGAATTCCGCGCCCGTTGTCAACAACCGTCACGGAATTGTCGCTCTGCACGGTGACTTCAACCCGGTCGCATTCCCCTGCCAGCGCCTCGTCCACAGCGTTGTCAACAACCTCCCACACCAGATGATGCAGCCCGGTCGGCCCGGTGGATCCGATATACATGGCTGGCCGCTTACGGACCGCGTCAAGGTCCCGAAGGACCTTGATGCTCCCTGCATCATATGTGTTCGTTTCCTGCTCAAGCACCTGTTTAGTGTTACTCAATCGCTATTCCTCTCTACTGCGGGACCCAACTCGCCATGGCTTCGCGCAGCGACACCAAAAGCTATCTCCCAATAATCGGCACGCGGTATGTAAAGCACTCATACCCTCATCGGCATCACGACGTACCGGTATCGAAAGTTTTTTTCTTCTCCAGAGCGCATCTGGCCCGCGCTCTGCTCGTCTTTCAATTCCAGCCGGACTTTTCCCTCCTCGTCAACGACGTTCAGAAAATCCAGCAGATACTCATAGTTAAAACCAACCTGCATGGGCTCGCCTTCGTATCCCACCTCCAGCACTTCATGGGCCTCGCCAAATTCACCGCTGGAGGAAGAGATTTCCATCTGCCCGTCAGCAAGCTTCATCCGGACGGCCCTCGATCGCTGGTCAGCCAGCAGCGCCACGCGGCTGATGGCTGTGGACAGCGCGCCCTTGTCAATCTCAATCACCAGCTTGTTTTCCCGCGGCAGCACGGCCTCGTAATTGGGAAACTGCCCGGTCAGCATCCGGGAAATCAGCACGCGGTGTCCCATTGAAAAGTAGAGATGGCTGTCGTCTTTCGACAGCCCGACTTTTGCATCCTCTTCGGCTTCAGCCAGCAGTCTTTGCAGCTCCGCCATCGCTTTTTTGGGAATCAGTATCCGAAGCTCATTCTTCAGTCCATCCACTTCCATGTCACGCTCAATCAGCGCCAGCCGATGCCCGTCGGTCGCCACCATGGCCACGTTGTCCGGCTTCAGGATCAGCAGAGCGCCATTCAGTGTATAGCGCGACTCTTCGCTCGAAATGGAAAAGATTGTCCGCTTGATCATCGTAGAAAGCACATGGGCCGGCAGTGAAACCAGAGAATCCGGAAGCGAAGGCAGAGTGGGATAATTGTCCTTCGCCATTCCCACCAGCTTGAATGACGCGCGATCGCAGGTTACCTGCACCCAGTGATTTTCAAGAAGCTTGAGCTTCACATCCTTTTCCGGCAGGGACCGTACGATTTCAAACAATCGCTTCGCCGGAATCGTTCCCGATCCTGGTTTTTTGATCTTGGCCGAACAACCACAGCAAACGCCAAGCTCCAGGTCAGTGGCGCTGATTCGAAGGGAAGAATCCGCCGCTTCCAGAAGAAGATTTGAAAGAATTGGAATGGTGGTCTTTCTCTCAACAACACCCTGGGTCAGGTTCAGTTCTTTCAGGAGGAGGCTCTTTTCTACTGAGAATTCCATTTAATTAAATTCCTTCTCTATAGAGTCTTAGTAGTAGTGGCTGTGGACTTGTGGAAAAAGCCATAACACCGCTACCGGCGCCTGTAATCGCGGCCCGATGTCTGTGGATACCTTAGCTCTTTCTGTGCATTGCTGTGCATGCTTTGGCCGTGTTTCTAAATTCACAAATAGATTTTTGACTTCGCCTGTTGAAAACGCCATAAGCCTAACTCAATGTGTCCCGAAGCCTGTTGAGGATTCTGTTCAAATCTCTGTCAGTCTTCCTCAACAGGTCAATTTTCTGTATTGAATGCAGCACGGTCGTGTGATGTTTTCCGCCAAACTCCCTGCCGATCTGAGGCAGAGAGGCGGGTGTCAATTCTTTTGCAAGATACATGGCCACCTGACGCGGGAAAGCAACCGCGTGGCTGTTGTCCCTGGCCTTCAATTGCGTCAGCGAGAGTCCGTATTCCTGGCATACCAGGCGCTGAATGTGCTCGATTGAGACGCGCCGCTGGTCCAGATCGATGATGCTTTTCAATACCTGCTGGGCCATGGGCAGTGAGATTTCAGCGCCCGTCAGCGACGAGTATGCAATCAAACGCGTCAATGCTCCTTCCAGGTCCCGGATGCTGGTTTTGATTCGCGTGGCGATGAATTCGCCGACCGCCTCCGGCAGTTTAACGCCCTGCTCCTCGCTCTTTTTATCCAGAATCGCGCGCTTGGTCTCCGTATCAGGAGGTTGCAGGTCTGCCGTCAAACCCCACGCAAAGCGCGAGCGCAACCGTTCTTCAAGCCCTGCAATATCCTTCGGCGGCTGGTCGCTCGAGATCACCACCTGCTTCTGGGCCTCGTAGAGAGTGTTAAACGTATGGAAAAACTCTTCTTGCGTGCGTTCCTTCCCGGCGATGAACTGGATGTCGTCCATCAACAGGACATCAACGTTTCTGTACTTGTCGCGGAAAGAGACCATCCGATCGTACCGCAGGGAGTTGATGACATCGTTGGTGAAAGCCTCCGAGGAGACATAGGCCAGGCGCATCTCCCTCTGGCGCTGCTTGATCACATGCCCGACAGCCTGCATCAGGTGCGTCTTCCCCAGTCCCACGCCTCCGTACAGGTAAAGCGGGTTGTAAGCCTTGGCTGGAGTTTCCGCTACGGCCCGGGCAGCGGCGTTCGCGAACTGATTGCAGGAACCCACCACGAAGGTTTCGAACGTGTACCGCGCATTCAACTGATGATCGACTGACTCGAAGTCAAGCATGGCCTGCCTGAGTTTTGTCTCCCCATTTCCCGAAGACTTCTTTTCCGGCAGGATCTCCATCTCATACCGGACCCCGCTGAATCCCAGCCGGAGCTTTTCGAGCGCATCCTGAATTATCGAGTTGTAGTGGTCCTGTATCCATTCCTGAAATTCCTGGTTGGGAACGCGGATTACCAGAGTTTCCGCCTCAGAATGGCTGTACCGCGTGGGCTTCAGCCAGGTCTGGTAGCTTTGAGGGTTTACCTTCGTCTTCAGGTAATTCAGAACTTCTTGCCAGGCATTCATAGCAGTTTAGTTGGTGAGAAAGACCCACGGATCGGCCACATCGCTATTGCGCAAACAGGGCCTCACTTCTTCAACCTCGCGCGTTCCAGGGGTTCCATTCTATGGTTAAATTCCCCAGATCTTCTCCTGCGTTTTAAGCGTTTAGAAGTTTTCGACGCGGGTGCCCTGTAATGTCGGTTATGGCCTCGTTCAGTCAGATAGTTTAGCACAGAAAGGTGGTTCAATTCCAACCCATCTTTCCCACTTGGAATGTGATGCTTACAAGGATTTCCACAGGGCAGTTCGGGGGCTGCTGAACGAAAAGCCGGAATCGGCCCAAAAATCCCTTCCATCGGCTCTTGCTTAGGCACGTAAACCGGCGTCCTCTGACCTCCTAGGGCCGCGCACGCTGATGCCTGCAACCACATCCAGGATAGTCTGGTGCCGATGTGTCAAAAACTCCTTCCCGCCAGAACTGCGTGAGCATGTTGCCTGCGCGCACCCGCTAAGCTGGCGTTTCGGAGGAGCGTCTCTCTCATGCGGTTGCTGGGGTTTCTCCAAATTTTGCGCAGCAGCTTGCCGGCGCCCAAGCTTTCCGCTTGATTCGCACGCGTCTCCAATGGTATACAAACGAAGACAACAAAAATCCTGACAGAGGATGGGGAACGTGGGGGGAGTTCGCCTGTCTCGGTGTTTCAGCCTTCCCAGTTGAGCGGTAGAAAGGCGGGGCCTTGAAGCCCAAGGCCAGGTTGCCCCCGGTCTGCTAAAATAACAAATTCGCGTGACAACAATTTTTCAGCAATTTGGGATGCCGATGACACCCTACGAACTGCTTGGGCGCCTCCCGGGCTTCGTGGAGCGTTTGCGTGCTGCTCCGCCCGTCCATGTGGAGAGAGGTATTCTTGAGGTCAAAGGGTGGTGCGAGAGCAGGAACCAGCTTGAGAAAGAGGCCGCCGATGCCGCCGTCTGTCTGGCCAATGCGGAAGGCGGAATTGTCCTGCTAGGCCTTGATCCGGAACGCCTGATCGAAGAGGCGGCGCCGTGCCCGCACGAAAATGTCACCCCGGAGTGGTTGCAGGAGTCGGTTCGAAGCCACAGCCATCCTGCAGTGGAATGCGCCGCCTGCCGGCTGGGTGAAGCAGTGCCGGCCACGCCGGCTGCCGCGCAACAGTGCGTTGTCCTGCTCGTGCCCAGAAGGGCCATCGCCGGCATGCACCGGACCGATCAGGGCGTATGCCTCATCCGGCGCGGCGGCCGCTGCGAGGTGGACCATCTGGCATCCCAGGAAGACTACACCAGCGTTCTGCTGGACGGCGCAGGCATCGAGAGCCTTTCAGAGGAATCACTCGACTGGGCTTTTACCAACCAGGTCGTGCGCCCGCGGCAGCCGCAGCGCTGGCGGGAATCCGGGCGCTCCATTGAAGACCTGCTGGTGGATTTCAATCTTGTCAGCCCGCGCGGAACAGGCCCCGCGCTTACGCTGGCGGCGGCGCTGCTGTTCGGCGCCAGGGAGTTCCTGTCCCGAGTGTCGGGATCCGCATTTCTGCGGGTCACTGTCAATGGCTCAGGCAGCGCTTCTCCAGAGCCGTACACCACCCACATCCAGCAGAACATTGCCGACACTTTCCGGGATTTGTGGACGTGCCGGGGAGACATTACGGCCCTCACGGCATCGTCACTTCCCGAAAGGTGCCTGCGCGAACTGATGGTGAACGCGCTGCTCCACCGCTCCTATCGCTCTTCGGAGCCCGTCAACGTACGAATCACGCCCGACCATCTGCTCGAAATTCAGAACCCCGGTGGCTTTCTCCGCAACCTCGGCCCTCGAAACCTCATCAACGCCAGCCCTGTGCACCGAAACCCCTTGCTGACCGAGGCGGCGTCCCTGCTCGGCTTCTGTGAGAAGAGCGGCAGCGGAATTGACATCGTCTACCAGGAGGCCGTGGCCTCCGGGCACGACTTCCCCTATTTCGACGGCAATCCCGAAGCATTCACCGCCCTGGTTCCGCTCGAGACAGACGCCAACTTCGCCCAATTCATCCGCTACCGGGGAACAGAATTCACGCGGCTCGAAAGCCTGCTGGTCCTCAAACACCTGCACAGAACGCCCCAGGCGGACGTCGGCCAACTGGCGCGCGTCATCGAGCGGCCGATAGAATTCACCGAAAGCCTGCTCCAGGAGCTTTCAAGACGGCTCGTCATCCAGGAAGACCACGCCCGCTTCAGCCTCAGCGGCCCCCTGCGCGACGAAATCGATTATCCCGCCGACCGCGACCAGGGAAATTTGTTTTAGACCCCGGCAGGCGCCTGGGGCAGGCGCCAGCGTCTCACGGCCTTACGATAATGATCGGGTCGGCTCCTTTCTTTCCATCGACGTAGACTGTGTACTTGTACTGATGGTCGTCTCCCGCGACCACGATGTCAGTGTTTCCGGGGTGTGCAGGATCGAAGTGATCGCGCTCAAAGGGGCTCGGGCCATCGAAAACAACCAACCAGTCCCCTGGACCTGACCACTCAACCTGGTCTCTATTCTTCTTGGATACCTCCACGGGATCATTATCCACATTGGATGGGTTTCCCTTCTGAATCTTGACGTGCTTTACCTGTGGCTGTAACTGCGTTTGTGGCTGTGGCATAGTACCCCTCCTTATTTTAGATTTTTGACACTCTCCCTAATGCGACTCGGTTTGGACAAGTTCTTGAAATTCCGGATCAACTTTCAGCGCGCTCCATTCAGGGTCAGAACGGATCGCTTGGACAGGATATCCGCTTCTGATGGCGCGCCGGAGGTATTCGAGAGCCCTGGCCCGCTGACCTGCCAAGCGGTAAACAAGCGCAGCGTTGTACATTAGTTGAACATCTTTTGGCGCAAACGAAAGGGCCCGTCGCAGGTCATGCATTGCCTGTTTAAAGTTCGAGCTTTGGGCTTCATAGGTTGCTAATTCCCCCAGCTTGTCGTAAGACTTGGGATTCACACGCAGGCCGTCTCGTGTAAGGGCAGCAGCTCTCTGATAAGCGGTGACGGCCTTGACCCGGCCATGGGATGACCACTTGTAAGCGTCGGCCAGGTTGCCCCATAGCATCGCGTCCTTTGGGTTGAGCTGGACGGCCTTCTCCAAATACCCGGCCGATTGCCCGAAGTGCCCCTCAGAGTATTGCAGTGTGCCGAGATTTGAATACGCCACTTCGCTGGGATGGTTGGCGATGGATTTCTTGAGTACTTCTTCCGCTTCGGGCCATTTTCCGAGCACATAGTACGCCGCACCCAGGTTGTATAAGCCAACGTGGTTGCCTGGCGCGAGATCGTTCACTTTTTTGAACATCACCGCGGCCTTCTCTGATTGGCCGGTATTGAAATAGAGCACTCCCAGCCAGTTATAGGGGGCCCAGTAATTGGGCCGCATGCTGATGGCGCGCTGGTAGGTCGCTTCAGCCTCGCTGGTCCTCTTCAGGTGGTATTGAGCGTCAGCCAGGCCCTGATAGGCAGATGTGTTGGTCGGCTCGGCTTCGAGCACCTTTTGGAATTGGCCGGCCGCTTGAGCATATCTGCCGGTACCGCTTTCGAGAATGCCAAGGCAAAGGTGTGAGGCAGGGAGCTTTGAGTCAAGTGTGACGGCGTGGCCGCACGATTCCTGCGCCTTATCCACCCAGCCGGTGTCTGCCGTTGCAGTGTATTTCAGCCAGTAGGCCTGCCCGAGTCCCGCATGGGCGAGAGTGTAAGCACTGTCAACGTTGAGCGCGGATTGAAAAGAATCTACGGCTTTGTCTATGTTTTCGGCCCTTTCGTAGTTCTGCAGATAGCCAAGCCCCTTGAGGTATTCCTCAAACGCGCCGGCCACCTTTGTGCCATGCAATTCGACAGACTGGCGCGCGGCGGGCGGAACGTCCAGCCGAAGCATTGCGGCTGTACCCTGCACGACGCGGTCCTCGATGCCGAACGGATCTGAGGCGGCAAGGGTGAGGGTCTCAGCCCGCAACTGGCGTATTGAGGAGGGATCAACGAGCGCATACGAGATGCGAACTCGGTCGCCCACCCGCTCGAAACTCCCGGTGAGAACGAGGTTCACCCCGAAGGCTTTTTGCGCTTCCGTCGCGGTCTCGACGTGTCGCGCTGAGAGGTCGCCAACCGGAACCACCTGGAGCGAGCGATCGGGTGAAAGCTCCGTGAGCTTCGCGGCCACTGTCTCAGCAAGGCCACGGCTGAATGCGTTGTCATCCGGCATCCCGCCACGAACGGAGAAAGGCAGGACGGCAAGTTGCTTTTGGTTGGGAAGACTCCAGGAAGACGATGACAGTTTGAGGTGGCGTTGCAAGGCCGGGACCGCAAGAAAAAGTATCGCTGCTAATGCGGCAGTGACGGTTCCCGCAGTGAGAATAAGTGTCGCCCGCCGGCGCGATGAGGTCGGACGCCACCAGGCTTCGCTCGGCGCCGCCGCAAGGCTCGCGACCTTATTTGAATAGCCAAGATCTGCAAGCAATTCCTGCGCAGTTTGGTACCTCTTCTCCTGTTCTTTAGCAAGCGCCCTAAGGATGACTGCTTCCAATTGTGGGGTAATCCGGGGGTTCAGTTCACGCGGCGCGCGAGGCGCCTGTGTCAAAATGGCTACGATCAACCGGGTTGTATCCTCTTCAGGGAACGGACGCACGCCCGTCGCCATTTCATAAAGAATTACTCCCAGAGCATACAAGTCGGTGCGTCTGTCTACCGCTTCCCCGCGCAATTGCTCCGGCGCCATGTATGGAATCGTGCCCATGATGGCGCCCGGCCGAGTCTGCGAGAGGCTTTCCTCGGTGGATGCGTCTGCTTCGACAGGCCGCACCCACTTTGCCAGTCCGAAGTCCAGCACCTTGACCCGGCCCTTTGCAGTCACCATAACATTGGCCGGCTTCAGGTCACGATGGATGATGTTGCGTTCGTGAGCTTCTACGAGGGCTTCAGCAATCTGACGGGAAATTCCCACTGCTTCCTCAGTCGCCAAAGGTCCACGCCTCACCACCTCCGCGATGGTTTGCCCCTCGATCAGCTCCATGGCGATGAAGGGCCGGCCGTCGTGTTCACCGATATCGTATACCGTGCAGATGTTGGGATGGCCCAGTGCCGAAGCCGCGCGCGCCTCGCGGTGAAAGCGCTCGAGCGATCTTGCATCCGCTGCGGCGTCGATCGGCAGGAACTTGAGGGCGACACGACGGCCGAGTTGGGTGTCTTCGGCTTCGTAGACGATTCCCATCCCGCCTCCGCCCAGTTTTTTCAGAATGTGGTAGTGGTAAACCGTGCTACCTGCCAGTTGCAAATCATCACTGTGGTGCGATTCAGACTCTGCCCTTGCCAGGGCCTCGGCAGCCTCTTCGATGGCCGGAGTCTCGAGGAAGCTTCCCGCCTGTTCATCCACCTCCAGCAGTGATTCCACTTCCCGGCGCAGGTCTTTGTTCCCCGCGCAGGCGCTCGCTAAAAAGGCGTGCCGCTCGTTCTTCTCGCGCCGCAGCGCCGCGTGGAAGAGCCTGTCGATCTCCTGCCAGCGTTCAGGTTGCATCTCGTCTATCTCCGCGCGGTTCGCGATAGCGGACGTGCTGCACGTCTATCAACAGTAGATGTGCTTCATTGATGAAAGCCGTGGGCTGCACGGTTTGGATGGAGTATTCGCGGGCCAGGCACCGGTCCGCGATTCGGCGAACATTACGGTCGGCGAAACCCACGATCCGATTCAGGACTTGAGCGTCTCCCCGGCTCCAGCCCCGGAGTAGCGGGGTGACGTCGTGGGCAAAAATCGCCCGCCGCATGGGTTATTCGCCTCGGAGTAAGGACTAGAATGTCTGAATTCTAGCACTTTCGCAAAAGGCAGTCCAGAGGATCGAATGGTGGGGGCCCAGGTGGGGTTACTATTTCGTAGCATGGCCATCCCGTTCGCTTCGCTCAGGGCGGGCCCGGCCGTGTCTTCTACCGCAGCACGGCCTGCCTCCCACCTGCTGACAGCCCCCTGCCCATTGCCTCCTGCCTGCTTTTCGCCGGCTCCCATGCACCCATCGCTTTCGCTCTGGAATCTTGAATCTGAAATCCCGAGGGCAGTGGACGCGCAAGCGGCCGGGTGAGGGGCGTTTTCGCGCGTGCGAATGCACACCCCGTCCGGCAAATCAGTTCGGAGCGGCGGCCATCGTTGAGAGATTTTGCGGCAATGACCGCGCCGCGCGCTGAATTGCCGCCGTCTCTGCCGAGCAGAACCAAAGTTTGCCGCTTTTTGCCATTTCCAAATCCTCGACACTCCAGAGTGCTTTCATGATGCCCTGGTCCGAATGGTTAGCGCCAAGCAGCAGATGGCCCAGTTCGTGCGCGATGGCATCACCCAGAATTTTCCCAGGGTCGAGGTCCCATAAGGAAGAAATGTGCTCCACTCGATCATAGAACACGTTTGCAGTCCCCCCTGGCAATGGTCCTTCGGCCGTCGGTGAAATGACCGACTCGCCCAGTGCGCCGGCTCTGCGATTCCCTCGCCTTGCCATGGAGCCAGGAAGTATCCGAACGAAAAAATCCGCGTCCGAGTTTTCAGGCTTGGCCCTGCCCGTTCCCGGTCTCAGCGAGTAATCCGTCCACGCGATGCGCACACCCACTTTCGCGAAAATCCCTGCGGCATGGCCTTCGGCCTGCCCAAGGTGGGTCCTGCCGACATTTGCGTAGTCGTAAATCGCTACGCTAACCACAGCCTGGTCCTGGACCTTGCGTGACCTTGCCAGGCTACTTCCCACCGGTCCGATGAAAACGCAGGTTGCCAAAAGCAGCTTGCATGCCCGCCTGGAATGCTTCAACACCTCCGAAGCTTTTGTTTTCATGCTCCCCTCCTTCCCTGTGCAGCGCAAGGCTGGCGTCTCGGCTTCGCTTTCTATGGAGGGCAAGTCCAAACAAGTCGAGCAGTGAAAGGGGAATCCCTGAAGTCATCGCCCCGGTTGGCTGTCGCCCCAAACGCCTCGACGCAGCGCCAGCCTGGGCCTGAAGTGTGAGGAGATCAATGGACGGCGTGTCCTTTCTGGTGGAAATGCATTTCCCCTGGCAAACTATGCTGAATCAACTGCCTCCCGTGCGAGTTTCCCTACTCGTCTTGATCAACCGGCACCGCCGCCGTATAATCGGGGCACTCAGGGGAACCCCATGAAAACAGATCCGGCCCCGGGAACGCGGGTTCGGTTTGGGATTTTCGAGGCAGACCTCCGCTCGGGAGAACTGCGCCGCGATGGGCTGAAGATAAAAATTCAAGAGCTGCCCTTCCAGGTGCTGGTGTCTTTGCTGGAACGGCCGGGGGAAGTGGTGACGCGGGAGGACCTGCGCAAGAGGCTGTGGCCAGCCGATACCTTTGTGGATTTCGAGCACGGATTAAGCAAGGCCATCAACAAGCTGCGGGAGGCGCTGGGCGACGACGCCAGCAATCCGCGTTTTGTTGAGACCCTGACGCGGCGGGGGTACCGTTTTCTCGGCCCGGTAGAACGCACTGATCACACTTCATCTACTGGGAATGAGGAGCCAGTACATGTACGCCAAGGGGCGCCATCATCACGACGATGGGTCATGGTAGCGGCCGGGGTGCTCGCCGCGTTGCTGGCAGGCGCTTATTGGCTGTCTCGACCTTCTACTAGACCCGAAGTCACGGGAATGGTCCAGCTCACCAACGACGGACAAGCCAAGTCCGGCCCGCTGCTCAGCGATGGCTCGCGCATTTATTTCGGCGAGGGGAATATCCCCTCCTTGGAAATGGCGCAGGTCTCCGTGCATGGTGGCGAGGTTGCGCCCGCTGCCGCGATTTCAGTCCCGCAGGCATTTCCGCTGGATATTTCTCCCGACGGCAGCGAGTTCCTCATGACTCAGTTCACAACGACGGCCGACATGGCGCCAGTTTGGGTTGTGCCCGTCCTGGCAGGATCGCCACGACGTGTTGGCAATTTGATGGTAAACCTGAACCCGCAAACTGCTGCGTGGTCGCAGGATATGCAACGAATCGCTTTTGCAAGGGGGGACGACCTCTACACAGCCAGCCCGGACGGCACGGATGCAAAAAAACTTGTGAGCCTCCCTGGCGATGGCTTTGGCTTTCATTGGTCGCCGGATAGCTCCTGCCTGGATATCAGCGTTCTGAACAAAAAGACCGGCGCCCAATCCTTGTGGGAGCTGCGGGCCGACGGTACAAATCTCCATCAGCTTCTCCCGGGTTGGAGTAATCCCCCGGCTGAGTGCTGCGGTGTTTGGACGCCGGACGGGAAATACCTCGTCTTCCAGGCAACCCGCAACGGCGTCACCGCATTGTGGGCGCTGCCGCAGACGACCGGCTTATTCAGCCGAGCTTCGCGCCAGCCCATCCAGTTGACCACCGGGCCGATGGACATGCTGTCTCCGGTCCTGAGCAGGGACGGCAAGAGGATTTTTTCGCTGGGTATTCAGCCTCGGGGGAAACTGGTTCGATACGACGCGCGGTCGAAGAGTTTCGTTCCCTATCTTGGTGGTGCGTCCATTGAGGACGTGGATTTCTCGAAAAACGGTAAATGGATCGCGTATCTTTCTTATCCCCAAAACAGTCTCTGGCGCAGCAAGGCGGATGGAAGCAGCAAGCTTCAACTCACCTTCCCCCCACTTCAGGCGCTTCTGCCCCGCTGGTCGCCGGATGGGAAACAAGTTGCGTTTATCGGCCTGAAGCTCGGAGAAGGGGAAGCTGTGAAGATTTATGTCGTGCCGGCCGATGGCGGCGAACCCGAGCGAGTGTTGCCGCAGGATACGGGCGAAGAGACTGACCCCGTCTGGTCGCCAGACGGCAACCGGCTGGTTTTTTCGAAGAATTCTTTTGTGGAAGTCCGCTCGCTCCAGGAGCGAGATATTGAGGTCGTAGATCTGAGAACCAGGCAGGTTACGCCGGTGCCAGGATCGGAAGGTCTGTATTCCGCGCGCTGGTCGCCCGATGGCAGGTACCTGGTGGCGATGCCGCGCGATTCCACACGCCTGACGCTCTTCGATTTCAAAAGTCAGAAGTGGCAAGAGCTGGTGAAGATGGCGATTGGCTTCCCAAGTTGGTCGCGAGACAGCAAATACGTTTACTTCAATGACGCCAGCAACACAGCCTTCTACCGCGTGCGGGTGAGGGACCGAAAGGTCGAGCAAGTCGCGAGTCTCGCGGGAATGACCATGGCTGGCGAACAGTGGACGGGGCTTGCGCCTGATGACTCGCCGATGCTTCTGCTCGACACCAGTATCGACGAAATCTATGCGGTTGACTGGACTGCGCCGTAACGGCGCCGCTGAAGATGTCTCTGGAAACGTAGATGCAAGAGCAGGCGCGGGGATCCCGCCGGGGCGCGATCGCCATCATGACGTGTTAATCCCGCCGCTAGCGAAACTCAAAGAAAATCCATCCGCTATCCAATGAGCAGTTCCTTCCCGTAGTAGAAGGTCGGCGCCAACACCCATTCTCAGGAGGATGGCGCATTGAAGTAGCGTCGATCGGCGCGTCGGAGGTCGCCCCAGCGGCTCACTCCAGCAGGCGGGCGATTTCATCGCTTTCGGGAACTCTGATCGGTCGGGCGCGACCGTTTTCCACCATCGTGATGCCATCGCTTGGCCTGCAAACCTCGCCTATTATTTGCGCGGCTACCCGGTTGCGCCGTAATGCCTGGACGATTCGCATCGCGCTGCGAGGTCCAGCGACAATCAGCAAAGCCCCGGAAGCGAGCATAGCGAGCGGATCGAACCCGAGCAGGCGCGCCAGCAGCCGCGTTTCATGAAGCACCGGAATCTTTTCTTTCCACACTCGCATGCCCACGCGGCCTGCACGCGCCAGTTCAACGAGCCCGGTGAGCAAGCCGCCTTCGGTGGGGTCGTGCATCGCGTGGACTTCCCCGTGCGCGACCGCCACCTGTGCGTCACGCACCACGCTGATGCCGGGCTTCGAGAGTAATCGCTGCGCGTGTTTGAGATGCTTTGCCGCAATCCTTCCCCGCAATTCGTGCGCTTTCTCTAGCGCCAGGATGGCGGTGCCTTCAATGGCCACGCCCTTAGTGAGGATCACCTGGTCGCCCAGCCTCTGCCTTTCCTTGCGCACCAGTTTGTCCAGCTCGACTTCACCCAGCATCTGGCCCACAATAATCGGACGGTCGAGACCTATGGTGATCTCGGTGTGACCGCCGCACAGCGTGATGCCAAGCGCGCGACAGGCCTTCAACGTTTCACCAAAAACTTTCTTGACCAGGGCGTCCGTGGTCTTCTTCTCCGGAAAAAGAAACGTGGCGAGGAACCACCGCGGGCGCGCGCCCATCGTTGCAAGGTCGTTGGCATTGATGTTGACCGCGTACCAGCCGATGCGGTCAGCCGTGAAGGTTATGGGATCGGTCTTGGCAACCAGAAGCTTCCCGCTGGTCTCGAGCACCGCTGCGTCCTCGCCATAACGCGGCCCGAGAACAACTCCGGAGGACGCTGGGGCTGCGCATGATTTCAACAATTGTTCGAGCAGGCGCGGCGGAAGTTTTCCAGCCGGAAGCGGTTTTGATTGCGGCATTGCAGCCGAGTATATCGCGCCGCGCGCCGGCAGAACAGTCGGTCCGGGTAAGCCGCAGCAGCAGAGGCTTGTCAGGACCCGCGCAAAAGGGTAACCTCGCTCTCTTGGCGACTATGAACAAGGTGATCGGCGTTATTCCGGTGCGTTTGGAATCAACTCGCCTGCCTCGCAAGGCGCTCCGGCTGATTTGCGGGCATTCCATGATCGAGTGGATCTATTGCCGCGCGCGCGCCTGGCCCGGCTTTGCGCGACTGGTGGTGGCGACCGATTCTGAAGAGGTGATGGCGCATTGTGGCGCGCTCGGGATCCCGGCCACGCTGACTTCATCCGCGCACCGCTCGGGTTCAGATCGCGTGATCGAGGTGATGGGCCGCGAGCCTGCGGATTTATACGTCAACATCCAGGGCGACGAACCCATGGTGACCGCGCAGCACATCGAGCTGCTCATCGCGCCTTTTCGCCAGCAGAAGGTCACGACGGTTACAACGCTGAAGGTGGCGATCACTCCCGAAGAGGCCGCGAATCCGAATGACGTCAAGGTTGTGACGGACCATAGCGGCCGCGCGCTTTATTTTTCGCGCTCGTCGATCCCATATGACCGCGCCGGCGCAGGTGGTGTGCGATATTCCAAGCATCTGGGATTTTACGCTTACACGCGAGAGGCGCTCGCGACGTTTGGCAAGCTGGCGCCGTCAGAGCTGGAATCGGCAGAGGCGCTCGAGCAGCTTCGGTTTCTCGAGAATGGAATCCCGATTGATGTGGTTGAGACCGCGAACGATACGGTGGGAGTGGATACGGAAGGCGACCTGCGCAAAGTGGAGGAGTACTTCCAGCGGGAGAACATCACTCTGCCCGTTACACGATAAGGATTCTTGCGTCGTGCGCGATAGTCGAGCGTCACGTGCTTACTGCTCCCCGATCAAGTATCGGCAACCCTGCGGTCCCATGCGAGCGGAATGGATCGTATCGGCGGCAACATCACAGCGATCACCAGCCTTGTAGGTGCGCGTCTCGCCCTCGGAAGTCAGCGTCATCTCCCCATCGAGGATCACATGCGCGGTGATCATTGAGTGGGTATGATCGGGATAGTAGGCTCCAGGACCATCCTGCCAGACAAAGGTCCTGCCAAAACCCTCCTCGTGGAGTTTGTTCTCCCAATCCTTGAGCTTCATGGCGCCACTCTCTTGGTCGATCTCGCTCTGACGCAGCAATGGCATTTCTGGAGTTAAGTCCAACATAATGCTACACCAATGGAATTTCTTTGAAGCAGAAAAAGCGAAAATGTGCCAAAATTGCACACATTTCCGCAGGGCAGAGGGGTGGTACTTTGTGATACAAAGTACTTGACAACGCTAATCAGCAGGTGTATTTCTTCTTTATGGCTGGAATTCGTCCCATCCGCCCCGGCTCATCCGACCCCCTGGCGCTCGAAGCCCGCGCCATGGACAATCTCCGTTACATCCGCGAGACGATGGAAGGCGCGGCATCGTTCACGGCGGTTCCGGGCTTTGGCGGCATGTTGATGGGCGTAACGGCGCTGGTGGCGGCTTACATTGCCTCCGCGCAGCCTGACGCTACCCTCTGGCTGGGCGTCTGGATTATTGAGGCGGCGGTTTCCTGCCTGATTGGCGCCGTCGCCATGCTGCAGAAGGCGCGCAAGGCAGACACGCCGTTGCTCTCCCAGCCGGGCCGTCGTTTTGCGCTGAGCCTTTCTCCTCCGCTGGTTGCCGGAGCCCTGCTCAGTCTATTTCTTTTCCGCGCCGGCTCCATCGCCGTTCTCCCGGGCCTGTGGCTGCTGCTTTACGGAGCGGGAGTGGTCACTGGCGGAGCGTTCTCCGTCCGAGTCGTTCCGGCGATGGGCGTGGCCTTCATGGTTCTGGGCACGGCCGCACTCTTTTCGCCCGCCGCCTGGGGAGAAATTTACATGGCCGTAGGTTTTGGCGGCCTGCATCTCATTTTCGGCGCGATTATCGCCTGGAGGCATGGTGGGTAAGACAAACGCATGGATACGCGAGCAGGGCGCGGAAGCCGCCAACGACGCTCCCGAGGAACGGAGCGTTCGAGTGGAAAAGGTCAGCCGCGCGTCTCGGCTTGACCGCCTGATCCATGAGCGCATTCGCCTGGGCATTGTGAGCGCGCTGGCGGTGAACACTTCCCTCAGCCACAACGAGCTCAAGCAGTTGCTCAAGACCACTGACGGCAATCTCAGCGTCCACGCGCGCAAGCTGGAGGACGCCGAATATATCGAGTGTGTCAAGTCGTTTGACGGGCGCCTGCCCCGCACCGTCTATCGCCTGACGCCCGCGGGCCGCAAGGCGCTTGAGAATTACCTTGACCACATGGAGGCATTGATCCGGGCCACGCGCGCGCAGTGAGCACGGCAAAATTTTTTTCGCAGGCAACTTTATGATGCAAAGTGCAATCGTTGAAATTCAGGGCAGCCGCCGCCCGAAATTGTTTCTCGCCGCTCTTGCCGGATGGTTGCTGGTGTTGCCGGCAGGCTTTTTCCTGGCAGGCGCAGTGGCTCGCCAGCTTCAGCCCAGGCTAGCTCAGCCGGGCAGCGCGGGTTGGATGATCTTTGAATGGGCCAGGACGCACGTCTCGCATCTGGATGCGGCGCTGATGTTCCTCGCCCTTCCCCTGGCCGCTTTGGTGGTGGGCGGCTCGGCGCTTTGGCGCGAGTGGTGCAGAAGCCAGGCCCTTCGCCGTGACGCAGCCGCGGCCGTTCAACTCCTGGCGCGGCAGCTTGGGACGGTGCTTCTTGCGGCGGCGGTTCTCGCGGCAGGAGGCATTCTCACATTTGCAGTCCATCAACTGATCGTGGGCTGAGGCCCTCGCAGCGGGGAGTGCGGGGCCGGCCCCGAGGCCCGGAACGAGTCGTAAATGCCCGGAGGTTGTTTCAAGATGCAAAGTCCTTCCCAGTCTGATCGCACCGGTCTTCACGTGGCCATCATCATGGATGGCAGCGGACGGTGGGCACGCGAGCGTGGCCTGGAGCGCCCGGAAGGCCACCTGGCCGGCGTGGAAACCGTGCGGCGGATGATTGCCGCCGCGGCCGATGCGGGCGTCAGCACGCTCACGCTCCATTCCTTCAGCTCGGGCAACTGGCAGCGCCCGCCGGAAGAAGTGGCGCGCCTGTTCGGAATTTTTGAGGATTTCCTCTTCACCGAGCCCACGCTCTGGATTTTGAGCGGCGTCCGCTTGAGCGTCATCGGCCGGCGCGACCGCCTGCCCGCCTCGCTGCTCCAGACCATCGAGTACGCCGAGAGCGCAACCAGCGGCTGCACGCGATTCCACCTGCGCCTGGCAATTGATTACTCCGCGCGGCACGCCATTCTCGAAGCCGCCCAGCGGTGGAATGCGGCGGGCCCGCAGGGGTCAAGCCCCGAAGATCAGAAGGCAGAATTCGAGCAGCTATTGGCCGGCACAGAGGGCGAAGCGGTTCCCGAAGTCGATCTTCTGATTCGCACCGGCGGCGAGCAGCGGCTCAGCGATTTTATGCTGTGGGAATGCGCCTACGCCGAGCTCTATTTTACTTCCGTGCTCTGGCCGGACTTTACCGGCGAAGACCTCCGCGACGCCCTCAAGGAATTCCATTCGCGCGACCGCCGCTTCGGCGCCGTCCCCGCCGCGGTAGAGCAATTGTAGAGGAGGGCTCCGCCCTCCCGTTCTTGATTCAAGTCAGTACAGCGGGAGCCCAGGGGGCTCCCCTACGAAAACCGCGGTTTGTAGGGGAGGGCTTTGCCCTCCCGCTTTTGGTCCAAAGTGAATACAACTACGAAAACCTGCAATCAACCGAGGCGCCGCTATATGCATGATGAGGCATCAGACGACAAAAAAACTTCCTTACCAAAGCGCAAGCCCATCCGCCTGCCTCGGATCGACTACGCGAATCCCGCGAGCGTATTCAACCTGACAATCGATGCCGAACAGCGCCAGCGATACTTCGTGAAACCGCAATTTAATGACGAAGTCGTTGCTGTGTTGCGCGGGGAGGCTGTGCGGTGCCGATGCCCCATTCGGATCTATTGCTTGATGCCGACGCACCTCCACCTGCTGGCGAACCCCGGGTCGCGTTCGCTAATCGACCTTGTTGGCGCGTTCAAGAAGAAGACAGCCGACCTCGCGCGCGAGACCTGCGGGATCAAGAAGCTCTGGCAACGCAGCTTTTTCGATCATCGGCTTCGCTCGTACGAGAGCGAGATGGAGCAGTACGAATACATCAGCATGAATCCGGTACGGGCCGGCCTAGTTGACCATCCAGATGATTGGCCATGGACCGGTAGCGTGCAGATCAGTTGACGTTCGGCCTTGTAGGGGAAGGCTCCGCCCTCCCGTTCTTGATTCAACTCAGTACAGCGGGAGCCCGAAGGGCTCCCCTACGAAAAGCGGAGAGGAAATCCCATGGGCGACAAAACTGTTTTGGCATTGCGTGTACTCGCCGGGGCGGCGGTGATGGGAGTTCTCGGCGACCTTCTACTTCGGCAGTTTCCCTGGGGCCTGAACGTCTTCCTGTGGCTGACAGCGCTGGCGGCGACGGTGGCCATCATTCTCCGGCTTCACCCTTCCGCCGGTGCCCGGGTAAACCGCTGGATGCTGGCGCCCGTGGTCGTTTTCGGGGCGTGTTTTGCCTGGCGGGCCTCCGTTCCTCTCAAGCTGATGGATGCCCTGGCGATTCTGGTGGCGCTGGCGCTGGCTTCTCCCCTGCTGGGCCGGGTGCGAGTGCCGCTGGCCAGCCTTTTCCATTATTTTGCAGCCGCGGTGGCAGCAGGCGCTTATACGGCACTCGGAACTTTGGCACTGGTTTTCGGCGACATCGAGTGGAAAGAAGTCTCGCGCGAAAACCAGGGGCGGCCGGCGCTGGCGGTGGGCCGTGGCGTGGCGCTGGCGGTGCCGCCGCTGCTGGTTTTCGGCGTGCTGCTGATGTCGGCTGACGTCGTGTTTGACAACCTGGTGCGTACAACGTTCCACATCAATTTGGAGCGGCTGTTCGTGCACGCTTTTACGATTCTCTTTTGCGGCTGGATCGTGGCAGGCTGGCTGCGCAGCCTCTTGATAGCAAACGCACTGCCCCAGCAACCGGGCGAACTTCCCCGCCTGTTTTCATTGGGCATCACCGAAGTGGGCATCGTGCTGGGACTTCTCGATCTGCTGTTCCTGGCCTTCGTCGCCGTCCAGGTGCGCTACCTGTTTGGAGGCGCGTCGCTGGTGGGAATCACCCCGGGGCTGAGCTACGCCGAGTATGCGCGCCGTGGGTTCTTTGAGCTGGTTGCCGTTGCCGCGCTGGTCTTGCCACTGCTGCTGGCGGCGCATTGGCTGCTGCGGCAGGAAAATCCCGCGCAAGCGCGCGTCTTCCGGGCGGTGGCGGGGGTGCAGATCATTCTTCTCTTCGTCATCATGGCCTCGGCGCTCGAGCGCATGCGGCTTTACACGGAGCAGTTCGGATTGACCGAGCAGCGCCTTTACGCCACCGCCTTCATGGGCTGGCTGGCGGTGGTGTTTGTGTGGTTTGCCTTCACAGTTCTGCGGGGCCGCCGGGAACGCTTTGCCTTCGGCGCCATGCTTGCAGGCTTTGCGCTGATCGGCGTGCTGCATGTTGTAAGCCCCGACGCGCTGATCGCACGGGTCAACGTGGAGCGTGCCCTGGAAGGGCGGCGCTTTGATGCGGGCTACGTTGTCGAGTTGAGCGCCGACGCTGTGCCGGCGCTGGCGGCGCATCTTTCGGAACTGAAACCACAGGACAGCCGCACGATCGCCACACGAATCCTGAAGCAATGGCCAGCCGGCCAGCGCGGCGACTGGCGGTCGTGGAGTTGGGGCCGCGCACGTGCCGCCGAAGCCGTCGAAAGCCATCGGGCCATGTTGGAACAGGTGTCCGGCACGGGCAGGCGATGATCTTGTAGGGGAGGGCCCTGCCCTCCCGCGCCAAAAAATAAAGCCCTCTCCCTCAAGGAGAGGGTGTCACGACTTGGCGTGACAGGTGAGGGGTATTTCGAAGCGCCGGGCGTCAGCCCGGCATGCCGCCCTGAAGGGCGGCGCTACAAGTACCCGCAGGAGCTTCGAGAGCTCTCCTTCAAGAACAACGGAAGGGATGCACCCATGAACAATCGAATCTGGTTCAAGCCCTGGAGATGGATTTACGCGCCGGTTTCGGCGGCGGGATGGCTGGCCGTGGTTCTCACGCTCCTGTTCTGCGCCAATACTTTCCTGGCAATTGACCGCCATTCGCATTCCGTGAGCGACACGCTCTACGGAATTTTCCCCTATTGGGTCCCGGCGCTCGGCATCCTGAACTGGATCGCCAGCCGCACGTCGGAAAAAGCCCGGTAGGAACGCGTAGCTAAGCCCGTGGCGGTCTGGTCTCGGGATGCGTGGCTTCAGCCATGCTGCAACCGGCGCCCGAAACCAGTTACCTCTAACTCGTGTATTCGTTGGATTAGCTACCGGCGGCCGGCCCGACGTTCAGGTGCGTGCTGCGAGATAAGCACGCCTGCCGACAACAGCGAAGAGAGGACCAAAACGGTAGCTGTCAGGCTACCGCACGCCAGTTTCTTCGCATGTTACAAACTTCATTGATCGCAGCATCGGCATCTTGCGATGAAACGTGCGGTTTCAATTCGCGCAGACGACCAGCCTGGTCAGATCCGCAGAGTTCGGCATCCGCTAACGTAACCATCAGAGCCGTAGAAAGCCTTTCGAGTTCTGCGACGCCCTTCCCCCCCAGCCATTTAGCGATAAACTGCACCTCGTCCCTATAGCGAGAGATTGTCTTCTCGTAGGCTGATTTGAAAGTTCCGCTGAGCTCGCCGGGAACCAAGGACGGACCGTATGGCATCTGAGGCTTGAGGCTCAACAGCAGGTTTGCCTGCATTCCGGTCAACTCATCCCGCAAATCGAATGAGAAGGGGCCGTACTTATAGAGAATGAAAGTGAAGCCAAGCGGAACACGCGCAAGCTCTTGCAGAAAATACGTAGCCTTCTGCAAATGGGTCTCCCCAGTCCAACTCCCGTTCGCAAGCAACTCTTCAGCCAGAGACAACAGAATGGCGTCCTGTTGAAATTGTTTGAGCATAGAAGCTCACTCTTCCTCCCTTGTTTTGATTATCGTATCACGGTTTTGACCAAGCCAGCGCAACGCGTCCTGACGAGCTGAAGGCTCAATGAAAACATAATCCACTGCAAATACGGGGATTTTTTTCAGGGTTTCCGACATTGAGACGGACGAGACAATGCGTCCGTCTCTTGTGTAGACTGGAAAATCGATTCCGCGTCCTTTTTGGCTGTATGAATCGCGCCTCACCCGCTCAGGGCCGAATTCCTTTTTCACCGCCTCAAATATCAAATCTACACATTCTATATTCTTAGCCAGATCGTCCGGATTCCTTTGATAGAGAAGGCGAAAATGTTCACGCCCGATTATCCGCCGTGCGGCGTCGTGTTGAGGACTGTTCGAATCAGCCGAACTCTTTAGCATGGCGGTTGTGACTTCGTTATCCGTGATTTCGAGGAGCTTGTCTATGTCGGTGGGAAAATGTCCACCCTGCAACCATGCCGTCAAGAAATCCTTGAGATGGATATCGTAGATTCTCCGGATGGGATGAAAATAAACTTGCGTGTACATGAAGTAACGGGCCCAAAGCAAAGCCTCGGCAGATTGGAGCCCACCTTCTTCGACGCCCAGCTCGGGTTCGTCAGATTCGCCGGGTTTGGGGAGAATTCGCAAAGTGTCAATGAGCCGGTAATGATCAAACCCGCCATACGGGACCCCGGTGTGTTTTGAATCCCGAAGCAAGTAATCCATTCGGTCAACACCGAACGCGTCGCCGCAAATAATCTCTGAGAGAATCGACTCCCACGGATTCAGTGAGTCAGGATACTTCGCAGGCCCAACAGCCAACTTGGCGATGTCTTCAGGTTCGACCTTAAGATTATTCCAGAGGGGTGCCATTTCATCGGAACGAATTATTTCAATAGTAAGGCGTTCGTGATCCCAGCCGTCAGGAAGAAGCTCCTTTTCGGCCGCGTGTGAAAAGGGCAAGTGGCCCAAATCGTGGCAAAGGGCCGCGAGCCGAAGGACTAATCGCCAATATTGGTATTCGTAGCCCTGTTGCTGCGGTACAAACTCCCGGACAACTTCGTGATAGATGTTATCCGGACGGCTAACGACATCGTAAACGCGACCCGCAAGTTCCATTACCCCCAAGGAGTGCTCGAACCTGCGATGGGTGGCCCCCGGATACACCAGATAACTCATCGCTAGCTGATGAATATGACGCAGCCTTTGCACCGGAGTGCTGTCGATCACCCTCCGCTCGCCGGAGTCGAATTTGATGAAAACGTGTAAAGGATCGCGAATTTCGTGAAATTTATTGGCCATCAACTTGTATCGCCCAGCTGGTTGGCGCGGACAATTTCCTCCTGTCCGTGGGCTACTCGTTTCGAAAAAGGCCACCGTCGGCAAACCGCTGACGGCAGTAACCCGACCAGGGGCCAATGCCCATGTTGAGAACCTGTTCAGCAAAACGAAATGAGAAATTCTGAAGTCTCGGCCGCAAGCGCATTGGGCTCGATCATCGCACGGGGCTCGTGAAGTGCGATGACACGCGCAAATTTATATACCTCAGTAACGCTAAATGCAAAGGAAATTATCGAAGCGCGGGTAAATGGTTACTGACATGCCAAGAACAAAGCGACAGATTTTTCGGCTTCTGTCTGCGTATGACGCAGTTCGCGAACGCTGGGCGCTGATTCGCACGGAAATGGCCCCTCACCCGCCCCGGCGCTGCGGGGCACCCTCTCCCCTCGGAGAGGGCGAGGATCTTTTGCTGCGTACCCGAATCCCACCGCTTGCGCGGTGGGCTAAAATCTATCGGCCCTCCGGGCCTCAGATTGTAGCGCAGGCCCTTGTGGGCTGCGGTCCTTGTGTGTTTTTCTAAGAGAAGGGCCGCGGGCCGTAAAGGACCGCGCGACAAGAACCGCAGGAGGTTTGATGCTAGGAGAAAAGGAGCGGGCGGCGATTGACCGTTTGTGGCAGAGGAAGCTGGAGCAGGATGCGAAGAAGCTGCCTCAGGCGGAGCGGCACCGCAATCTGGAGCCCGCAAGCGCGGAGTTTATTTGCGCGCTGGCGGCTGGCGCGGGCGCACAGAGGCTGGTTGAGATCGGCGGCTCCAGCGGGATTTCAACCATTGCCCTGACCGCTGCGGCGAAAGATGCCGGCGGCAAACTGATTTCGATTGAGATTGAAGCCGAGCGCCAGGCCGAGTCGCGCGAGACGTTGAGCTCCCTTGGTCTCGAGCAGGTGGTCGATTATCGCCTGGGAGACGCCGCTTCGCTGCTGCCGCAGCTTTCCGAAGTCGATTTTGCCCTGATCGATTGCGAGAAGGAAGATTACATCCGCTTCTTCGACATGCTTCAGATCGCCAAGGGTGGAATCGTGGTGGCAGACAATATTCTCTCGCACGGCCTCGAAGACTATGTGGCGCACGTGAGACAACGCCCGGGAGCCGAGTCCATTACGCTGAACATCGGCAAGGGCCTGGAAGTGACACGATTTCCGCAATAATGTAGGGGAGGGCTCCGCCCTCCCGTTATTGATTCAAATGAATGCGGCGGGAGCCCGAAGGGCTCCCCTACGGCCTGCGGTTCTCAATGAGGATTGCATAATAGAATGACGGATTTCCGTAGCGCCGGGACGGCGGCGCTACGCGAGCTTGTCATCATATTTTATTTTGCGATCCTCAGTAGGCGTTTTATTAAAGCAAGGGCCGCGGGACGTAAAGACCGCGATACAAAAGGCGAGGAATTGCATTTTGAATTCATCCGAGACTGGCAAGATTCCAACGCGCGTGATTGTTGTCCAGCTTGTCTTGCTGGCGGTAGTCACCGCGATGATCGCCTTCGTCAAAGTTTACGAGCCGCGGGCGGAGAAGGCGCAGGCAGCCGCGCGAATCGCTGAGCGCGACACTCGTATCCAGGATTTCTTCAACTCCATGGTGGCGGAGGATTACGGCCGCACGGTGGAAGCGCCCGGCGTCGGCACGACGCACCCGCAAAGTTTGAGGAGCACTCCCGCGGTCGCGAACGTGCAGCAGACGCTCGGCGCGGCCGACACCAGCACCACGGATTTTGCCGACGGGCTCCATCTGACCTGGATCGGCACGGACCACACCCTCGAAGCCAGTTTCAATCGAGGGCAGCTCTATTGCCTGTCGCTCAAAGACAACAGCACCGGCCACGGGCAGAGCGTGTACGTCTCAAGCGCCAACTGGCAGCCGTTTTAAGAACGTAGCGCAGGGTCCTCACTGCCTGCGGTTTACGTGCTTTTCGACCAAAAGGCCGCGGACCTCCAGACCGAAGGTCCACGCTACCAGAACAAGAGCCACGAGCCATACCGATCCGCGCTACAATGCATGGCGCGAGAGAAAGCCAATCCACACCCGGAGAGGGCCATTATGCGAATGAAATCCGCATTCACCTTTATCGCTCTTTTTGCGCTGGCCGCGTGGCCGGGCTTGCGACCTGTTTTCGCCGCCAGCCCTGGCGCGCGCGCGCAAGCAGCCGCGAATCCGGCGAACCTGCAGATCTACGTCATCGATGTTGAGGGTGGGCAGTCCACGCTGATTGTGACGCCGGCTCACCAGTCGCTGCTGGTGGATGCGGGCTGGGCGGGCTTCAACGGCCGCGATGCGGACCGCATTGTGCAGGCTGCGAAGCTGGCGGGAATCAATCGCATCAATTTTCTGCTGATCACGCACTATCACGCCGACCATGTCGGCGGAGTGCCGCAGCTCGCCGAGCGCATCCCCATAGACAACTTCCTGGACCACGGCCCGGACGTAGAGAAAAGCGCGGATGGCCCCAAGCTTTATTCCGCCTACCTGAAGGCCACGCAAAAGGGGCGGCATCGAGTGGTGAAGCCCGGCGACACAATCCCGCTACGCGGGGTGAAAGTCGTGGTGGTTGCGGCGGCGGGCAGGCATCTCGAACAGCCGCTCGACGGCGCCGGCCAGGCGAACCCGTATTGCAACGAAACCAGGCCCATGGAGATGGATCCTTCGGAGAACGCCCAGTCGTCGGGCATAGTGCTGACTTATGGGAAATTCCGTTTTGTCGATCTTGGTGACCTCACCTGGAACAAAGAAATCGCGCTGATGTGCCCGGTGAACCGGCTGGGCCGGATTGGCGTCTTCCTGGCCAGTCATCACGGGGAATCCATCTCGAATTCCAAGGCGCTCGTTTGGGCGATCGAGCCGCGCGTGACCCTTATCGACAATGGCGCGACGAAGGGCGGCACGCCCGAGGCGTGGCAGCGGATCTACGAAGCGCCGGGCCGCGAGCGCATCTGGCAGCTTCACTATTCGGAGGCAGCCGGCAAGGACGCCAATGCCGGACCGGACTACATCGCCAACGCGCACAAGCAGCCGGACCAGGGCCACTATCTCGAGGTTTCCGCGCGTCCGGATGGTGGCTTCACGGTGATCAATTCCCGCAATGACTTCAAAGTGGATTACCCGTCCCCAAGGTTATCTTCACGATCAATAACTCCGTAACTCTAACCAGTCTTGAAGTACTTGCGGTGAGGTAAGTTTTACTTCGCCTCGGAGAAATTTGCCGTGCCAGGTTCTCAGGCGTGCGCTCCATTATCACTATCATTACTTGTCGAATCAGTACCTTGCCAAATCCCGGTCGGAATGGAGGGAGGCTTGCGAAGGAGCACGGCGGATAAATTTGCCGGGGCCGGGGTCAAACGCTGGAGGTGCGTGGTGAGAAAACACAACATGAATGAGATCCGACTCGAAAGCATCAGCCATGCGGGCAGGCGGCCTGTTGTGGCGGGACTGATTGGGGCGCTGCTGCTGATGCTGGCGATGGCAGCGGCCCCTGCGCCGTCGTTTGCGCGGATGAGCGTGGGAATCTTTGTCAACTTCGGTCCGCCGGCGCTGCCGGTTTATGTGCAACCGCCCTGTCCGGCTCCTGGATATATGTGGACGCCTGGCTACTGGGCCTGGGACCCGGCTTCGGGATACTACTGGGTGCCGGGCACTTGGGTGACTGCGCCCTTTGTCGGCGCGCTTTGGACTCCGGGCTATTGGGGCTTTTATGGCGGCGGCTATCGCTGGTATCCCGGTTATTGGGGACTCTCGGTCGGGTTCTACGGAGGGATTAACTACGGGTTTGGCTATACCGGCCACGGCTACTACGGCGGCTACTGGCGCGGCGGAAATTATTATTATAACCGCGAGGTGAACCATATCACCAACGTCCACATCACAAACGTTTACAACCAAAGGGTGGTGGTGAACGAAAGGGGTCCCCGCGTCAGCTATAACGGTGGCCGGGGTGGCATCAATGCCCGCCCCACGCGCGAACAACTGTCGGCTGAGCGCGGCCGGCGGTTTGGTCCCGTTGGCGAGCAGATGCGGCAGCAGCAGTTTGCGCGGTCAGACCGCATGCAGCGGGCCTCCGTTAATCACGGGCGTCCGGAAGTAACGGCAACGCCGAGGGCGGGAGAGTTCCATGGACGCGATGCTGTTCGCGCCGACCGGGCCGGAGCTCCGCATAGCGGGCCTTCGCCAACAACGCGCGGCCGCGAAATTTCGCGCCCCGCAGAACAGAATGCACGCTTTGATAACCGTGCTCCCGTTGAGCGGGTGAACCAGCGGCCCGCGTACACCAACAACCAGCAGCGTTCTTTTGAGCGCAACCAGCCACAGGCCCGGCCGCAGGAAGTGCGCCGGGTTGAGAACCGCCCCGCGCCGCAGCAGCATGGCAATTCTGCGCCGCATGAAATGCGCGGCGGAGGAAACGGCCACGGTGGGGGAAACAACCACGGTGGGCGAGGCGGTCGCCACTAGTTGCGCGAGCGCAGCGACGCGGGTTGCCATGCCTGAGCCCGGCACAGCACCCGCGCGCTCGCGCACAAGCAGGACCTGCCCATGCAGCGCCGAGCTCTAGCTCGGCACGTGCCCACCTGAAGGTGGGGGCCACAAGCGCCAATATCGCTGACGCACTACACTAAACGCCTTCCCCTCGCCACCGCTCGTGGAGCATGTTCGCGGCTTGCTTGGGGTGCCGGTCGCGCGTAAAGACGCCTTTATTGTTCATGCCGTTGGTGCGGATGATGCTCTGTGACGTTTTAAAGTCCGCAAAGCACCACATCAGGGTCCCCGCCATCGAGCGCTGGGCCGCAACGTCGAGGTAGCGGCTGATGGTTTCCGCCTGATATTCTTCCGACCACATTTCCGCCGGCGTGCCGTGCGAGCCCGGCAGGGCCTCCGCCCCGAACTCGGTAAAGATCGTGGGCTTTGGATAGGAAGCGTGCAGCGCGTCCAGTTCTTTGGCAAGCGCCTGGATCGCTGCGTCGAGCTGGCCGCCCAGGGTGTACCAGCCGTAATAGCGGTTGAGCGCCACCACGTCCAC
The DNA here is from genome assembly GCA_035712365.1 of Terriglobia bacterium. Taxonomy (NCBI): domain Bacteria; kingdom Pseudomonadati; phylum Acidobacteriota; class Terriglobia; species Terriglobia bacterium. The sequence goes on along the minus strand of DASTAW010000033.1, from coordinate 80,877 downwards.
GTGCGCCAGCCATTCCGCCGGTCCGCCCTGCACGGCGGCGAAGGTGACGGGACGCGTGGCGTCGAGCTTATGGGCCAGCCCCACCAACTGGTTAAAGTAACCATCGCCGGCGGCGACGGCGCTCTGGCCAGCCGTCTGGCCAGAGAGCGGACGGCCCGCGCCGGGCTCGTTGGCGACGGACCACATGATGACGCTCGGATGGTTCTTGTCGCGCGCGATCAGGCTGCGAAGCTGGCTGCTGGCCATCTTTGTCCAGGCCTGGATGTACGCTTCGTTCTCAGAGAAGTTCAATCCCACGGCCGGGATTTCATCAATAATCATAATGCCGTAGCGGTCGGCCAGTTCCATGGCTTCTTCGGAGTAGGGGTAGTGCGACGTGCGGTAAGAGTTCGCGCCCACCCACTTCAGCAGCTCATAATCCCGAACGAGTTGCGCGTGGTCGAGTCCCTTGCCGTGCAAGGGAAAATCTTCGTGCTTGCCAAATCCCCGCAGCTCTATAGGCTTACCATTCAGCAGCAGTTGCTCGCCGCTGGCGGTGAAGGTGCGGACGCCGATTTCAAGCTGGTAAGCATCGGCCGGCTTTCCAGCCTCCAGCAATTCCAGGGTGAGCGGATAGAGATGGGGATGATCGGGAGACCAGAATCGCGCCGCCGGCAGCCTCAGTTCCGCATGCGCTTCGCCATTTGAGTACTTCATGTCTGCCGTGGCAGGGGCGCCGCCGGACCCGGTTTCGACCACGGCACGCCCGTTGCCGCTCCAGCCGTCACTCGCCCGCGCAGCTATCTTGATGACGCCGTCCTGGCCGCTAATTTCTGTGGTTATCGTGATGTCTTCGATGTGCGTCTGGGGGCAGGTGTAGAGCGCCACCTGCCGGTGAATGCCGGCATAAGGAAAGAAGTCATAGGTGGTGTCGGGGAAACCGTTGAAGAAGCCGCGACGACCAGGCGGATTGGCGGGCGGAACACGATCGGGCTTCTGCAGATTCTCCACGCGGATGACAATGCGGTTGGGAGCGCCGAGGCGCGCGTGGCTTGAGACCTCAAACGCAAAGGGCAGATGCCCGCCCAGGTGCTCGCCCAGCAGGACGCCATTCATCCATACTTTGGCAGCGTAGTTGACGGAATAGACCCGCAGGAAAATCCGCTGGCCCTGCCACGCCGTGGGAATCCACGCCTCATGCGAGTACCAGGCGTAGCCGAGGTAGTTGGCGGCGTCGTCAAACAAGTCGTTCCAACTGGCGGGAACCGGAATCACGCGCGGCGAGGGCAAACCGTCCTTCCAGTTGGCCTGCTCGCCCTCGCTTTTCGGGTCAAGCTGAAATTGCCAGAAGCCCGAAAGATCCATCAGGTTGCGAAACTGGTTCTGCTGCGGCCGCATGGCGCCCAGTAAGCCCGATTTTTCGGCTTCTGCCGGCGCGTCGTCTTGCGGCGCTTCTGGAACAAGACTTGCGGCTGACAGTGGTCCTGTACCGGCCGCCGCCGCGCCCCCGGCAATCCCAACGCTCATCAGAAAGTCCCTTCTGCTGATGCCCTCCACATTGTCCATGGCTCCTCCTCGGTGCCGGAAGTGTACACCGCGAAAGAGACGGATGCAAAGTGTCTTGTTTCAAATAAGGAGGGATTTTGAATGTAAATTTTACGTTAACCGTGTAATCTGACCGGACGGTTTATGAAACCAGGCTCCATACATCTACGTCTACCAGTCTGGGAACTGGCAGGTAGCCCGATTGGCTCGGAAAGTGGGCACAGGGTTGCTTACAGATGGGGAGAGCATGAATTCAAGGAAGTGCCTTAGGAGGTGCTTCGATGAGAGAAGAGAAGATCACCATCGGCGAGTTTAACTTCAGCGCAGTAGCGCCGGATAAAACCCTGGGCACGCCAGGTGTCACGGCTGAGCCCAGCAAGAGGGCGCATAGCGTGTGGATGCGGCGGTCAATGGTTTCGGGCCTGATCGGCTCGCTGCTTTTGGTGCTGGCAATGCTGGCGGCGCCGGCAAAATCGTCCGCTTCGGTCGGTATTTTTGTCAGTTTCGGCCCACCGGCGATCCCCGTTTATGTGCAGCCGCCTTGCCCGTCGGTTGGCTATATCTGGACGCCGGGGTATTGGGCCTGGGACCCGGACTACGGCTACTTTTGGGTGCCTGGCACCTGGTTGGTTGCGCCCTTTGTAGGCGCGCTTTGGACGCCGGGGTACTGGGGCTGGTATAACAGCGGCTACATCTGGTATCCGGGTTACTGGGGGCCAGAGGTCGGCTTCTACGGAGGAATCGACTACGGCTACGGCTACCCGGGCCGCGGCTACTACGGTGGACAATGGCGCGGCGACCGGTTTTTCTACAACCGCGAAGTCACCCACATCACCAACGTTAACATCGTGAACGTGTACAACGAGAGGGTGGTTGTGAACCAAAACGGTCCACGCATCAGCTACAACGGCGGCAGAGGCGGAATCGATGCACGTCCCACCACTGCGGAAATCTCGGCCGAACGCAGCCGGCGCTCCGGGGCCGTGAACCAGCAAGTGGACCAGGAACAGTTTGCCCGGAACGATCCCGGACAGCGAGCGCGTGAAAATCACGGGCGTCCGGCTGTTGCAGCGACGGCAAGGCCGGGCGAGTTCCAGGGCCAGGGGGCGGTGCGGGCGAGCCGAGCCGGAGCTCCATATAAGGAACCGCCTCGCCAAGTGAATAACGGGCAGGTGGGCAGGCGGTCCCAGCCGGCTCCTGTCGAGCGGGGTCCTGTGGTTAACAGTCCGAGCCCTGCGCCCGCAAACCCGCGGATGGAAAACCGCGCTCCAGCGCAGCCACGGAATGAACCTTCCATGAACCGGAATGACCGGCCGCCAGAGGTTCAGCGCAATCGGCCGGAAGCACAGCCGCCTCAGGCGCGCCCGAATGAAGGCCGCAACGCTCCGGAGCAGCCACGGAACGAACCTTCCATGAACCGGAACAATCGGCCGCCAGAGATGCAGCGCAATCCCAGCGAGTCGCAGCCGCCTCAGGCCCAGCGAAATCAGCGTGAATCCCGCCAGCCTCAGGCTCGCCCCAATGAAGGCCGCGGCGGGCAGGAGCGGCAGTCCAATCCAAATGAAGGCCGTCGTGGGGGCGGAAACGACAACAAAGACAATAACAACCATCCTCCCCACTTTCGGCGGTAACTGAAAAGGCTTGGCGCGGGCGGCAATGCTCAAGTTCGAGCAAAGCCCCCGCGCCAGGGCCTTCCCACCAGCAAATTCCTGAAGAACGCCCGCAGACCCTGAAAATCACGAAAATCTGAGTCTCCCCGACAAGTTCGGAGGACGCATCTGATCGTGAAAAGCGCAACGTGAGCGCCGCAGGCTGGTACCAATACGCCCGTGCTACGCGCTGTCGCCGTGGTATTCTTTTGCTCCTGGAGGCCGCCGCGGATGCTTGGCGCAATTGTTGGAGACATAATTGGTTCGGTTCACGAGTTTAGCGGGACGAAGACCAAGGACTTTCCTCTTTTTGTTACCCTGTCAACTTTTACAGACGACACTGTCCTCACCGTGGCTGTTGCTGACTGGATCATGAGCGGGCGTAATCTGACCGATATTCTGCACGAATACACTCAGGCCTATCCAGGGCGTGGTTACGGAGGCATGTATGGGCAGTGGGCCCGCAATCGTCTGCGCGAACCCTACAACAGTTTTGGCAATGGCGCCGCCATGCGCGCCAGCCCCGTGGGCTTCGCATTCGCGGCAATGGAGGAAGTGCTGGGCTGGGCTGAGCGCAGCGCGGCGGTCACCCACAATCACCCGGAGGGAATTCGCGGAGCGCAGGCGACAGCCGCAGCCGTATTCCTGGCGCGGATGGGGAAAGGAAAGAAACAGATCAGGGGTGAAATCGAGTCGAGGTTCGGTTACGACCTTGGCAGAAAGCTCGACCAGATCAGGCCGTCATACAAGTTCAACGAAACATGCCAGGGGACCGTCCCGGAGGCCCTGATTGCATTTCTGGAATCGATAGACTATGAAGATGCCGTCCGTAACGCCATTTCTCTTGGCGGGGATGCTGACACGCTGGCTTGCATCACCGGCGGAGTGGCCGAGGCGTTCTACGGCGGCGTCCCTGACGACCTGGTGCAGCAAGCCGCGTCCAGGCTCGACGGCCAACTGGCGGCAACAGTCCAGCAATTCCGCAAGCAGTTCGCTCTTTCGACTAACCGTGGGTGAACGCGGCAGGCAAGCAGTGGAAGGTGTGCTATATTGTGCCCAGGGAAAGATAGGATCCTATGGCCCGTGAAGAACTGGTTTCGAGATTCACGATCAATCCGGATGTCTGTTTCGGAAAGCCATGCGTCCGGGGACATCGACTCTGGGTGTCACTCATTCTTGACCTGCTGGCCGGCGGGATGAACACCAGCGAAATTCTCCAGGAGTGTCCCGGACTCGAAGAAGTCGGCGTTCTCGCCTGGATCGTCTATGGTGCCGAGATGTTGCGCGACGGTTCGGCGTGGTGGAAGCAACTACACAGAATCCCATAATATCTGGACGGTTGCCATCCTCCCGCGGGATGTTCTTTATGCTTCTTCCTTCAGATGTGGCTTGATACAATGCGGCGGTTATGCCGAACCACCACCGCCACATCTTCACCGCGGACTTCATCGTAACCCTCCGAGGGCTGATCGGCGTACACCAATCCATCTACCCGCAAACTCCGCCACAGGGAATCTATTTCGAGGCGTTGGTTGAAGAGGCATTTAAGCGAATCAGGAAGCCGGTGGCCGTCATCGAGCCAGGAGGCAAAAATCAGCCCCGTCACGATTTGTTAGTAGAGAACGTGAGAATTTCCCTCAAGACTGAAACCGGCGACAGCACAAAGCTGGACCAGATTACGATCGCGAAACTCTGCACAACTGAGCGTGAACCATGGGAGGCGCGCGTGCTGGTCGAGCGGGTGATGGATCACCTTTCGAGGTACGATGTCATCCTGATGCTTCGTGCTGTATGGGACCCGCAGGCCATACAATACCAACTTGTTGAAATACCAGTGGAGAAACTTCGGCTGGTTGCTGCTGCCAATCTGGGGCCAGTTGGCCACCGAGCGGGCAGGCAGAGCCTTGGAGCTGATGTTCTAGACCAGGGTGGAAAGATTTGCCGAGTTCATTTTGACGCTTCTGACGGTAAGTGCTCGATAAGAGGACTTGGCGTTCGGCATTGCGTTCTGCTGGAATCGTGGGAAGTGCGTCGGTAGGGCCTATTCGCACTTAGTGGACTTCCGAAACACCAGCCAGTAGCAATGCTGGCGGCGGCTGTGATGGGCCACCTTCCACTTGGGATCAATGATCGGGCCCTTACGAATTTTGACGATGCAGTCACACGGCTGGAACCCTGCATCTTTCGCCGACCGAACCAACTCGACATGAGCCCACTGGTAGCGGTGGTGGTGGACGTAATCAGCAATCTTGCAGAATAGGACGCCCTCATCCTTCAAAATGCGATAGGCCTCTTCAACGAACGGCGGGTAGGTGTGTGTGAATGTGTAGCCTTGTTCTTTCGGTGATCTTCCACCCAAACCAAAGCGGTGTTGAAAATCCTTCTGCTTGTCGCGTCCCTGGTTAGGGATGTGCGGAGGATCATACACCACCACGTCAAAGAATCTGTTCCTGAACGGCATGGCTGTATTGTCAGCCACAATGGACGGCCTATGCTTGATTTCAAGATCGATGCCGATGACGGGACGTTCGCTGCCCCTCCAGAAGCGGCCGCCATTCACGGTCGCATCTAAGATCCGCCGTGGCCGCTTGCGAGGATAGAGCTCCAACATCCTTTCGAGCAGTTCAGCATCTTCGCCGTCCCACACGGATGGAATCGGATCGTATTCCCTCGCTTTCGGGCTTTCGGATATCAGTAGAGTGGCCATTGAATTGTCGAACCCAAAGTATTCTAACTCCATCTGTGTCATGATTGTTAATACTATCGACCGGTTGTAGGTTCGGCAGGATGCCTATTCAGTCCGGAACACCTCTGAAGCGATGACCCGCCGAATTTGCTTGACTTTTGTCGGCTAGCGTGATAGTCTCAATAGTGCTTCCTGGTAAGGGGCGGGGCCGGGTCGCGTCTTGTCGAGGGGCGGGCAAAACCTGCCAGGTTAAACAGCGAAGGTTGCGATGCAGGATCAGCGATTGAGGCGCGGTGTTTGTGGCGTGCGGTCCGTGGTTGGCCCGGCGGTCTTCTCAGTGGCGGGTGACGAATGGGTGCCGGTAAAGAGCCAATTTTTGAGGTCAAAAAAAGCCATTTCCTACACTGGTTTTTGAGACGAATGGGACAAAAAAATACGTTTTTTGAAAAACGAACCGGAGAGGTTGTTGAAAACAAAGGGAAATTGCCAAAAAACGAACCGGAAACGAACCTAAAACGAAGCGGAGAAGTTGTTGAAAGCACGTAGCAGTGGAAAAAACGAACCGGAACGAACCGAAAAACGAAGCGGGCCATGTTATTGAAAATAAAGAAGTGCCAAAAACGGGCCTGGTGAGAAATTTAAGCTGACCATCCGACCTCGATTGGGGGCCAACCACCCTTGCGGCTGCCGCTCACTTCCTGGGCGGTGCAACTCCTGCCAATCTATGGTTTAATGTGCGGTCAACCTGGGCAAGTCCATGGGAAGAGAGCGTCTGAAGGGTTGGAATCCGAAGGATTGGGTCAGCCTGGTGCCATACGGGCTGAACCAGCAACATCCGAACGGCTACAAGGACATTCTGGAGGCCATCTGGGAGAACCGCGCCAGCCTGCCGTACGCCTGGCGGATCCTCAACGACGGCTGCTGCGACGGTTGCGCGCTGGGAACCACAGGGATGCGCGACTGGACCCTGAGCGGCATCCATCTGTGCGCCGTGCGGCTGCGGTTGTTGCGGCTGAACACCATGCCGGCCATGGACTGGCGCCTGCTGGAAAATGTTGGGGCGCTTCAAAACCAGAGCGAGCAGGATTTGCGGCGCCTGGGGCGGCTGGCCGTGCCGATGGTACGGCAGCGGGGCGAGAAAGGCTTTCGGCGAGTCACCTGGGACGAGGCCATGGCGGTGATCGCCAGCAAGCTGCGCCAGACCGATCCGCGCGGCCTGGCCTGGTATCTCACTTCCCGCGGCCTTACCAATGAGGCTTATTACGCGCACCAGAAAGTGGCGCGGTTTATCGGGACCAACCATATCGACACCAGCGCGCGCATCTGCCACGCTCCGAGCACCTCAGCGCTGAAGGCCACCGTGGGCTGCGCCGCCACCACGTGCAGCTACAGTGACTGGATTGGCAGCGACCTGGTGGTTTTTGTGGGGACCAACGTGGCCAACAACCAGCCGGTGGCTACCAAGTATCTTTACTACGCGAAGAAGGCGGGCACCAGGATTTTTGTGGTGAATCCCTATCGCGAGCCCGGCATGGAGCGATATTGGATTCCCTCGGTTACGGAGAGCGCGCTGTTTGGAACGCGCCTCGCGGACGACTTCTTTCAGGTCCTGCCCGGCGGTGATATTCCTTTCTTTTACGGCGTGCTCAAGCTGCTGATTGAGAACGACTGGGTGGACCGCAACTTTGTTGACGAACGTACGACGGGTTGGCGCGCGCTTGAAAAGAAAACCCGCGGCCTGCGCTGGGATGATCTGGAACGCGGCTCCGGGCTGACGCGGGCGGACATGCTTCGCTTTGCCCAGGCTTTCGGCACGGCCCGGCATGCGATTATCGTCTGGAGCATGGGCGTTACGCAGCATCGCTATGGCAGCGACAACGTGCGCGCCATTGTAAATCTGCAACTGGCGCGCGGAAACGTGGGACGGCCGCAGACCGGCCTGATGCCCATTCGGGGACACAGCGGCGTGCAAGGCGGGGCGGAAATGGGCGCCATGCCTTCCGCCTACGTCATGGGATTTCCGGTGAATGAGGAGAACGCCGATCGTTTTGCTTCCCCAGATCTCTGGGGCTTTCGGCCGCCCGCCTGGAAGGGCATGGGCGCAGCGGAAATGGTGCTGGGCGCCGAGCGGGGCGAGATCGATATGCTGTGGCAGAGCGGCGGGAATTTCATGGACACTCTGCCGGAGCCGGAGCGCGTCCGGGAGGCCCTGGCCCGCCTGCGGCTGCGCGTTCATCAGGACATCTTGGTAAACCCCACCATGCTGGTCGATCCCGGAGAAACCGTGGTGCTGCTGCCCTCGCGCAACCGGTATGAACAACGCGGCGGCGGCACCGAGACCAGCACCGAGCGGCGCGTGATCTACAGTCCGGAAATTCCCGGGCCGCGCCCGGGTGAGGCGCGCGATGAGTGGGAAATTCCGGTCCTGCTGGCGCGCCATATGGACCCCGAAAGCGCCGCAAAAGCCTTCCCGTGGAAGGACACGGCAGATATCCGCGAGGAAATCGATCGCATCTGTCCCACCTATCACGGCATCGGTAATCTCAGGCGGAAGGGCGACAGCTTCCAGTACGGCGGGCCGCGCCTGCTGGCCGATAGCTTTGGGACGCCGAGCGGCAAGGGCTATTTTTCAGCCGTGGACTTGCCTCAGGACCAGGTCCCCAAGGGAAAGTTCATGGTGAGCACGCGGCGCGGCATGCAATTCAACAGCATTGTCCATGATAATGCCGACCCGCTGACCGGAGCGCGCCGTGACGACGTCCTGATGGCAGCCGAGGACGCCGCTCGGCTGGCGCTGCGGGCCGGCGATAGGGTGGTCCTGAGAAATGAATACGGGCGGCTCCGCGGCCGGGTGAAGATTGATCGCGTTAAGCCTGGAAGCCTGCAGGTGCATTGGCCCGAAGGCAACGCGCTGGTCCCTTCCGGGCGGCTGGACGAGAGCGGCGTGCCGGATTACAACGCCGTGGTGGAAGTATCAAGGAGGTAGACCGAGGCTAGGCTACGGCAGTTAATCACAGCGGGTTCGTTGCCAGCAGACAGTTTCAGTTCGGGCTGGAGAGCGCAGCACCGTCCAGATTCAGCTTCTGCCGGACGAAGCGTATGAGATCATCACTGGTCTCGTCGGGATGCGCCAGGTGAAAGCCTGGTTTATTGCTGAGCAGACCGGCGTCAATATCGGGCCAGGGGTGATTGAAAAGCGAAGATCCAATTGTGACCAGCGCATCAGCTTTTTCCAGGTATTTCCGTGCCGAGGCTTTGAAATCGCTCCGCGAAGGGTCGAGAACAAACAGATAAAGCGCAGGATCAATATGGCCCAGGATGCTGTTGCTTTCGATCATCACCCACTCCTCGCGGCGCAATGCCCGCAAAAGCGCTGGGACGGCGCGATGAAGCTGTCCCTGGCGGACGCGCAGCCACAGCGAGCGCCGGGCCCCAGCCTGGAGGAACCGCCGCGTGTCGCTGCGTCCGTTACGCTCGCGCTCTTCGGTGAGCACAAATCCGTGCTCTCCCGGGTCGCAGGAGCACGGCTCGCCGTCAAGAGAGCAGACGCCGTGCCCGAAGTGCGTGATCTTTACGGCGGCCCACTCAGGCGGCCGCACACGCCGGATCAGTTTTGCCATCACCGAGGTCTTGCCGATGTTGCGTGAATGTCCGCCGATGACGACAGCCCTCATAGCTAACCCGGCTTCAAAGTCAACGACCCTCGGTTCCATCGCGTAACTCAGCGCAGCCTTGGATCAAGAATTATCATTATCTAATTTATCATCATATCCTAAACTCGCATTATGTAATCATAAATACGTGTCAGGTCATCGGCTGAGAAATAGCTGATCTCAATTTTCCCCCGCCGCTCACTTCCCACAACTTTTACCCGCGTTCCCAGAGCGCGTTCCAGTTCAACGACAGCCGATCGCAGGTTCGGATCGACCTTCGGCGATGGCTTTTTCTCCTGCCTTTCAAGTGGGCGAGTACGGGAGGCAACAAGCGACTCCAGGTTTCGGACCGAAAGATTTTTTTCGATCACCTCCTCTGCCAATTGTTTTTGAGCATCCGGCGAGGTCACGGCCAGAAGAGCACGCGCGTGTCCTGCGGAGAGCTTGTCTTCTATCAGGAGGGATTGTACGGCCGGTGGAAGGCCCAGCAGCCGGAGCGTGTTGGTTACCGTCGAGCGATTGACACCCAGCCGCTCGGCGATCTGCTCGTGAGTCAGATGGAATTGTTGCTGGAGCCGTTCATAGGCCCGCGCGATTTCGATGGGATTGAGTGCTTCGCGCAGGAGGTTTTCAGCCAGCGCCAGCTCAAGCGCCTCGCTATCGTCGATATCTCTGACAATTGCCGGGATCTGCTCAAGGCCGGCCTTGCTCGCTGCCCGCCATCGCCGTTCGCCTGCAATCAATTCGTAGCGTTCGCCGACTGGGCGAAGAACGATCGGTTGGATCAGCCCGCTGGAGCGGATAGAGTTGGCGAGCTCGTCCAGACCGTCCGCTGACAACAGGGTGCGTGGCTGAAAGGGATTGGGATCGATGAGATCCAGCGGAATCTGCTCAAGCCCCGCGGAAGCTGGCGGCGGCTCAGTTTCCCGCAATAGAGCGTTCAATCCTCGCCCCAACGCCTTTCTGGTCATGGCTTATAACCTCTTTAGCTAGTTTAATATAGCTCTCTGAGCCACGACAATCCGGGTCGTACAGCAACACCGGCTTTCCGTGGCTTGGCGCCTCAGCTAGTCGGACATTTCGGGGGATCATGGTCTCGAAGACCTGATCGCCAAAGAAATCCTTCAAATCGTCGCGAACCTGGTGTGACAGATTTGTCCTGTCGTCGAACATTGTCAGAAGTATTCCTTCGATGGCCAGTTTAGGATTATGCATCCGCCGAATCCGTATCAGCGTATCAAGCAGTTCCGAAACACCTTCCAGAGCAAAGTACTCACACTGAATGGGAACCAAAACCGAATCCGCAGCCACGAGGGCATTGAGCGTAAGTAGGTCGAGTGCGGGAGGGCAGTCGAGCAAAGTATAGTTATGACGGTCACGAAGGGGAGCAAGTTTTTCGCGAAGGACCTGTTCCCTGCCAGATCTGGAAACCAACTCGACGTTGGCGCCAACAAGGTTTTTGTCCGACGGCACCAACTGTATGCCCTCGGAGGGCCCGGGCACGATGAGTTCTATCAGAGGGGCATCCAGAACCAGCGAATGGTAGAGGGAGCGCCGCGAGGGATCCTTTGGAAATCCAAAGCCGCTGGTTGTATTTCCTTGGGGATCGCAATCGATCACCAGCGTCCACATGTCCAGGGAGGCGAGTGCCGCGGCGAGATTGATTGCGGTCGTTGTCTTACCGACGCCGCCCTTCTGATTGGCAATAGCTATGACACGTCCCATGGTTCTCTCGTTTCAACCCGCGTGGGATAAAAGCTATCAGACCGGAATAGTGAGAGCAAGCAAAATCCACTGTTTCACGTGGAACTATGGATGGTTGGCTCCGCCAATCTCGATGCATCTCCAACAAACCACGGTGCGAAGGGTCTCCTGCTCACCTTCTGATTCCTGTCAGAATACATCTTCCATGACTCATCGGGATCGCGAGCGGCTCCTGCCATTGAAAATCAGGAGTGGCATCTCTTATTTTTGTAACCTGGTGCCGCCCAACCCAGAGGCAAAAATGGCCTCCGGATTTCAGCAGCACCTCAGCATTACGAATCAGGGATCCTAGACCACCTACTGCCCGTACTGTTATCACATCAAAAGATTGCGACTCTTGCGCGAGCGCAAACTCCTCAATCCTGGTGCCTAGAACCTGAACCCCTGTTATGCCGCAGACTCTGGCGGCCTCTTTCAGGAAGGCCCTCTTTTTTGCGACAGGTTCCAGTAGAACTACGTCGAGGTCGTGGCTGATCAGCTTAATAGCAAGTCCAGGGAAACCTGCACCGCTACCAATATCGAGCAGGCGTCCGCTTAACTGGACTGTCTTCGAAGCCAGAAAGCTTTCCCCGAAATGCCTTGTAACACACTCCTCAGGAGCCTCGACGGCGGTCAAATTAATCTTCCGGTTCCATCGGATGAGCAGGTCAAGATAGACAAGGAGTTTGTTTACCGCTTCCGCGGAGAGAGAGAGGTCAAAGGGTGCCAGCAACTCCCGAACACGAACTTGATCGAGCATTGGGAGATATTGTAGTTTAGGCCAGGACGTCTGACAACTTACCCGACTCCTGTCCGACTGAAGGACAGGGCTACGGCTTGGCGCCCTGCGGAGCAGTAAGTGGAGACATGTGTTTCACGTGAAACATTCAACCGCAAACGCTCTTGGGCGGGAAATGTGGCCGCGACCGAGAGGCTAGAATGCTAGCTTACTCACTGCCGGCGGTCCTGCCGCCACGCTTCCAGACAGCATCTGCCCTCGGGCAATCACAGCGATTAATCCGCACTGTGCGCTAACCTCGCTCGGTGTGAAGCATCGAATGGCGACGGCTCACTCGAAGCTGGCATTGCCCACGCGCTGAACGGGTTGGCGGCGCCGCACTCGAGACACGATGTCTTGGGGAAGCGCGTCTGGCAATGTGGGCAGACGGCCCCTCCCTGGAAAGTGTCAAATGCTTTCTGGCATCGGCTACAGAGCCAGTAGGGTCCCTGCGGCGGCGCGGTCTTGCACGATGGGCAGGCAAATCCCTCACGGCGAGGGGCGCTGTTAACTCGCGAAAGCGCCTGGGCCTGGCGTAGCCCGCCCCAGCAGTAGATCAGCACAAAAGCAGCGATGGCTGCGTTCCAAAGGGAATGCGTCCAGTACGAGAACAAGAACAGCCCGGCGACACCTACCATCCCGATCGCCGAGGCAGCCATCAGGCTGCGGGCGCGCCCCAGCCAAAACCAGAGCACCGACCGCAATATCTGTCCTCCGTCCAAGGGATAGATCGGCAACAGGTTAAAGATAAGGAGGACCCCGTTGATGAGCGCAAGCGTCGACAGAAATGTATGGACATCAGGGGCGGACCGGGACCAGCCCAGGACGGAGCTCATCATCACCAGCGCCCACAGGACCGGCACCAGGGCAACGTTGACCAGGGGACCTGCGGCGATGCTCCAAAGGGTGGCTCCCGGCCGCTGCGGTGGCTGCACATACGCGATCCCGCCAAGCGGCCATAGGAGGATTGTATTGGCTCTTCCTCCCACTTGCCGGCAGGCAAGAGCATGGCCGAATTCGTGCAATAAAACGATCACGAACAGTGCGAGATACTCAAGCACGTTCCAAGTGATCGATGAATAGGCCCTTGATCGAGACTCGATTTCAAGCAGAGCAATCAGAAACCATGACCAGTGGAGAAATACATCAATTCCTTTGAAACTAAAAAGATGGAGAGAACGGTCCTGAGTGCCTGCCATCAGTCGCCTCCTTTCAGCCTTATGACCTCAACCAGGGATTTTCCAGGCCCAACCGGAGCCAAATGGCACGGACCCAGGCAGCTTGTTCGATCAACGAGGCCGCCCTGATTTGATGGGCCAGCCCGCTGGAGAAGGATCCTGCTGCTTGTGCCTGCGCGCTTGCAGCAGGGGTGTGTGCAGTGGCGCGAAGCGCCCGAGACCCGGCCAATTCAGGGTGCTGGGCGCACGGCGACAGGATAGCATTGAATTCGATTGCCGCAACCAGATTTTGCGGCTTCCGCGCTGGAGCCGGCCGGATTGGCGCAAACTGCAACGCCTGAAATTTCCGCAGTCGAACGCCGTTCCGTCGTGTTAACCTAATCTGCACGGGGCAACAAGATGGGATCAGCAGTTTTGACGCCGCCCAAGCCCAAGGAGCCGGGGCACTGTGCTCCTCCTCCGGGACGAGGCGATGACGGCCGCGGCGGGGGTGAAGGCCGAGGGGGACACGGTGGTCCCGGCCCTTCGAACTCGCCTCTTCCTGTGGGTGCGTACCGGATCGCCATTTGGATCGCCATTACCTCGATTGCGACGCTTTTCCTGGCGCTGACGCTGGTCATGGTGGCGCGCGCAGCGGAGTCACGCGACTGGGTCCATACGGCCGTCCCACGCCTGCTTTATTTCAACACGATTGTCCTGGTCACCAGCAGCTTTACCTTTGAGCTCTCAAAAAGGGCCTTGAAGAGGGAATCTCCGGCCCAATTTGTCCGATGGCTCTACCTCACTGTCGCACTGGGCGTTACCTTTATCGCGGGGCAACTGGTGGCCTGGAAGGAACTGGCCTCTCAGGGAATATACATCACCACCAATCCCAGCGGCGCATTCCTGTACGTTCTTACCGCTGCCCACGGCTTGCATTTGCTGGGTGGAATTCTGGCATTGCTGTATGTCGTTTTTCGCAGGCGCAAGATCATCAATAATCCCCAACGGCGTATCGCTGTGGATATCACCGCCACCTACTGGCACTTTATGGATGGTTTGTGGATCTATCTGCTCGTTCTGCTCGCGGTTAAGCTGTAATACAGCATGGTGGCGGGCGCTGTCCTAGTTTGAGCGTAGCGGCGGCTTTACGCCGCCAAATGGCGAAGTGAACTCGCCGCTACGATTCGAAAACAGGACGGTACCTGGCGGCGCTACCGTTCGGTGAAAGTACGGCAGGCATAGTAAAAGCAGGCAGGGATGCCACAGATCGATGGAAAAGTGGTAGAATAGCTGATTTCGATCTCAGGCCGATCGTGCGCCACAACGAGGGCCCCCATACTTTCCGTATAGCTGAAGGTTCGGGGAGTGCGAGCCTGCACAAGCTCTGGGGCGGTATCACCACGGGTCAGGGTCCGGCAGCAGGTTGCAACATGGGTATGTCAGCAGAAAGTAAAAATCAGGAGTTGCGCCGGAGCGGCGCCTCCAGGGACTTCCGCGAAGTGGTGTGGGGCAGAGTCAGTGATTACTGGATATTGACCAAACCCGAGGTCAATTTCCTGGTGGTCATCAGCACGCTGGCAGGATACTACGTCGCCTTGCGCGGTCCGCTGAACTTCTTCGTGTTGATGAATATGCTGATGGGGACGCTGATGGTCGCCAGCGGCACCGGAACCCTCAACCAATATATTGAGCGCAAATCAGACGCATCAATGCGGCGGACAGCCCGTCGACCGTTGCCGTCCGGACGCATCAAAGCTGTCGAAGCGCTGGTCTTCGGCATTCTGTTAGCTGTCGGCGGGGGGCTGCTGCTCTGGGTTACGGTCAATCCGCTAACCAGCATTCTGGCTTTGTTGACGCTCACGACTTATCTGCTGATCTACACGCCGCTCAAGAAGCGAACCGCTCTCTGCACTCTGATCGGCGCTTTTCCCGGCGCCATGCCTCCACTGATTGGGTGGGCTGCGGCGCGCGGGAGCCTGGATGCCGACTCAGTGGTTCTCTATGCCATTCTCTTTCTTTGGCAATTTCCCCATTTTCTGGCGATCGCCTGGATGTATCGCGAAGATTACTCGCGCGCGGGATTGCGCATGCTGCCGCCCGAAGATGGGGATGGCCTTCTGACCAGCATACAGATCATTGCCTTCCTTGTGGCGCTGGTGGCGGTAAGCCTGGTGCCAACGCTGACGGGCCAGATGGGGAAGGTTTATCTGTTCGGCGCCGCCGGCCTGGGCGCTTATTTCCTGCTTCACGGCGTACGCATGGCCCGAAGCCGAACCAATGCCCTGGCAAGACGCCTGGTGCTCGCCTCGGTCCTCTACCTCCCGCTCGTGTTCGGCCTGATGATGTTTGATAAAATTGGCCTTTGAGCGGCATGGTTCCCTACTTTCCAGCCATCGAAGCTTGTCTCAACACGGTCAGCGCCGTGTTGCTGGCCACGGGATATGTTTTCATCCGGAGAAAGCAAATTCAGGCCCATAAGGCGTGTATGGTGTCGGCTTTTGTCACCTCTGCTGCTTTCCTGGTTTTCTACCTGTCAGACCACTACCTGCGCGGTATTGTCTATTTTCAGGGTCGCGGAGCAATTCGGACGCTCTATTTTGGGCTGCTGGGGACGCACTCCGTACTGGCAGCCGTCATTGTTCCGCTTGCCCTTGTCACTCTCTACCGCGCCTTGCGCCAACGCTTCGCTCTTCACAAGCGAATTGCCCGCTGGACGCTGCCCATCTGGCTCTACGTCTCCGTCACGGGCGTGGCGGTTTACTGGATGCTTTATCATCTTCACACCGTTTGATGAGACCCGATCTAACAGCCTTCGCCGATTCAACCGCCGGCCCGCGAAGTTTGGCGACCCTGCACTTTTGCAGTCCGTTTATCCGCTTCGCATCGAAACGGGTTTTGTGTTTCAATAGGGGGTTGCGCCGTAATGGAGCAAAGGCGCTGCGGATCTCAGACTCGTTATCCGAATTCAATCAAAAGCCCTGAGGCGAATGCTCATGAGTACTGTAACGACGTGGACCTTGGTCTTTCACATTCTTGGCATCGTTTTCTGGCTCGGAAGCCTCCTGGTGGTCACCCATGTTCTGGCGAGCGATGCCGAATCGGAATCTGCCGAAGTCCACGAAGTTCTGAGCAGACTGGAAGTGAAGCTGTTCAATGGCATTGCTCATCCGGGCGCTGCTATTACGATAATTTCCGGCGTGATTCTGATTTACGGGAATGTGGACTATTATCTACACGCCGCATGGCTGCACGTCAAACTGTTGCTGGTGATCATCCTGATCGTGCTGGATGCCGTCACGTACATTCGCGCCAAGGCCTTTCACGCCGGCAGGACCACGCTGCGGCGGAAGGAATGCATGATGCTGCACGGCGGCATCGCGTTGATCTTTATCGGCATTCTGATTATGGTCCTGGTCAAGCCTTTTTAGGGGCGCCAGCAATTCATGGACAGTCTTTGTCGCAATCCGGTTAGGAGGAACCTTGGCAGCAACAAGAATTACGGTACGCAGCAACGGCTCAATTCGTATCGAGGGAGATTTTGAAATCGTCGATTCTGACGGCGCGGTCTTTGACCTGGCTGGGCGCACGACGATCGGCCTTTGCCGTTGCGGGCATTCGGAGAATAAGCCCTTCTGCGATGGGTCCCATAAGAAAGTGGAGTTCCAATCTGAGATCAAAGCGCGCGCACTACCGCCTCCAGTGCCGAAGCCAACCACAACGTAAACGGGCCGGGCGCCGGCCTGTGCCAGGGGCCCATAGAGCGGCAGCGTTGCAGCGCGCTTCGCAATGGCCTATTTCCCCACGGACAAATCGTGCATCGCCGCCTTCTCCCAGGCCTCGAGGATTCCGCCCACTGTCCACGCCTGGGCAATGCATCCGCGCGGTACGAATGGCGGGTCGGCGTCATAAATCTCCCCAACAGTGCCGAGACCCCGTGCCTGGATCAGGTGAGCCACAGGCGCCAGAAATGATAATGCGGCCGCCGGGTCATTGTGGATCCGAAGATACGCTTTCACAAAAGGCCCCAGCAGCCATCCCCACACGGTCCCCTGGTGGTAAGCGCCGTCGCGGTCTTCCTGGCTTCCGCCATAAGTTCCCTTGTAGTGGGGATCATCCGGCGCCAGGGTTCTTAGTCCCGGGGAGGCCTGTAAGATACCGGCCACTGCATCGAGGATGTCCCGCTGCCGTTCAGGCTCGAACGGACTTTCGGGTAATGCCACTGTAAAGATCTGGTTGGGCCGCAACGAAGGGTCATTGCCCTCGGGCCCGTCCAGCACATCGAAGCAGTATCCCTTCGGAGCATTCCAGAACCGCTCAAATCCCTTTTTTGCGTCCTGCGCTGCAGACCGGAAATCGTCTGCGGGGCTTCCCAGCTCATCCGCAAACTCGGTCATGGCCGATAACGCATTCAGCCACAAGGCGTTGATCTCCACCGGCTTTCCGATCCGCGGCGTCACCACACGGTCACCCACTTTGGCGTCCATCCAGGTAAGTTGCAGGCCTTCCTGCCCTGCGTAGAGCAGCCCGTCGCTTCGGTCAAGATGAATGTTGTATCGAGTGCCGCGCATGTGGGCGGCGATGATGTCGCAGAGCGCCGGGAACACCTGCTTGAGAAAGTCCTTGTCGCGCGTGCAACTCCAGTAGGAACGCACCGCACTGAAATACCAGAGGGCGGCATCCACACTATTGAAGTCAGGGTTCTCGCCCGATTCCAGAAATCGGTTGGGAAGCATGCCGCCATCCACCAGCCCGGACCACGCCAGCAGGATATCGTGGGCAACTCCTGCGCGACTGGTTGCAAGGGTCAATCCGGGGAGTGCTACGAATGTGTCGCGGCCCCAGTCGCTGAACCAGTGGTAACCGGCGATCACCGTGTAGCCGTCCGTGTCCTTCACCTTTCTCTTGACGACAAATTGGTCCGCAGCCAGGGCAAGCTGGTTAATCCACTCTGGCACTGGAACGCCACGATGCAGGTCGTGAAACTGTCCCAGAACTGTTTTCTCGCGCTCCTCAAGACGATCAAGTGCCGATTGGGCGTCCAGGCTCGTGTGCGCATCGGTGCTGATAACCATCAGTACCGATCCGCCTGGCTTCAGTTCCACCTCAAAAGTTCCCGCGTGAAGATGGTCTTCCTGATGGCCCATGCCGCGGAACGCCTCGGCAGACAGCTCGAAAGCCCGGTACCACTGGTGGCAGGGCTGCGCACTGGCCGTAGAACTGAGCAGATAGAACGGGACCGCCCCGTCAAAAGCATTGATGCGCAGGCCGCGCTCCATCTGGCTGACGTCCATCCGCCAGGCGCCTGCGCGCGTCAGGCTGTGGAAGTCACGATAGTTGACCAGGGCCTTGATACTCAGGGTTGCGGGTTCGCTGGCACGCACCAGGCGGTAGAGGATGTAAGTAGTATTGGCGCCCTGCTCCATCCAGATTTTTTTGCTCAGCAGCGCGTCGGCGCAGGCATAGGTCCACACGGGGCTCATGCCTTCAAGATGAAACTCCTCAATCTGCCGGTAGCCCTGCGGTTCGATGACTCCGCTGCGCCAACGGTTTGTCGAAAGAGGATACGGCCTACCGTCATATTCAACAATCTCCTCGAATTTCGGCACCAGAAGAGTGCGTCCGAGCGGCGGGCGCAGGGCGGCAATCAGCAGCCCATGATATCGTCGCGTGAGCTGCCCACCCACAGTGCCGGACGCAAACCCGCCGATCCCGTTGGTCACGAGCCATTCGCGCGATTCCGCCGAAGCCAAATCGCCGCAGATTTCCCGGCCGAAACTGATGAGGGGACTAGATGTGGTCGCGTTGGGCCCATTCATGAGGGCACCTGTCCAGTTTCCGCCGCAACGCCCGTAGCACTGCGGCCCTCCACATTAAGCTCAACCTTCATCCCCGCACGGGTTTACGGTCAATCGCCGGAATGGGCCAGTTCTAAACCTGCTTGCAGGCATTCAGCAGGCGAAGTTGTTCGGCCACCAGCCCTGGGGCGCGGCGCCAACCTTTCAGGAACCTGCGCCGCTCTGCTGGAGCAGCTTGGCTACAAGCCCGGTCCAGCCGGTCTGGTGACTGGCCCCGATGCCTGCGCCATTGTCGCCATGGAAGTATTCGTTGAATAAGATCAAGTCACGCCAGTGGGGATCAGTCTGGAACATTGTTGTTCCACCATAAACCGGGCGGCGCCCGTCCGCGCCTCGCAGAAAGATCCGGCACAAGCGCTGCGAGATCATGCGAGCTGCCTCCCAGAGCGTCAACATATTGCCGGAGCCCGTCGGGCATTCCACCTTCAGACTATTGCCGTAATAGTAATGATACTTTTGCAACGATTCGATGATCAGGAAGTTGACGGGAAACCACACGGGTCCGCGCCAGTTGCTGTTGCCGCCGAACAGCTCCGTTGTGGATTCTGCAGGTTCATAATCCACATAGTGCGAGTCGCCGTCCAGCCTTAAAGAGTAGGGATGCGCCTCGTGGTACTTTGAAAGCGAGCGAATCCCATAGGGCGAGAGAAACTCGTTTTCGTCCAGCAAATATTTGAGCACGCGCAGGAGCCTCTCGCGCGTTGGGATCGAGAGCAGCCGCCGTTCGCCGTCCTTGGATCTCCGGCTGGTATCCATCAACTCGGCCATGTTGGGGTGAAAATCAATAAACCACTGCAGCCTTGCCTTAAAACCGGGAAACCGGTTCACCATTTCCGGCTCCAGCGATTGCACTGCGAACAGCGGTATCAAACCGACCATGGAGCGGACTTTCATGAAAACGTGACGCGAATCAGGCATGTGAAGCACGTCATAATAGAAGCCGTCCTCTTCGTCCCACAGCTCAATCCCCTCGCCGCCCCGATTGTTTATGGCGTCCACGATGTAGACAAAATGCTCGAAAAATTTGCTCGCCACATCCTCATAAGCAGAATCATCCTTGGCCAGTTCAAAAGCCATAACCAGCATGGTCAGGCTGTACATAGCCATCCAACTGGTTCCGTCGGATTGCTCGATTGATCCACCCATGGGCAGCGGCTTCGAGCGGTCGAAAATCCCGATGTTGTCGAGCCCAAGGAAGCCTCCTTCGAACAGGTTATTTCCCTGTGGGTCTTTCCGGTTCACCCACCAGGTGAAATAAAGCATCAGCTTCTGGAATACTCGTTCAAGAAAATTCCGGTCAGCCCTGCCGCAACGCTTCTTCTCGATCTTGTAAACTCGCCACGCCGCCCAGGCATGCAGAGGGGGATTCACGTCCCCAAAAGCCCACTCGTACGCCGGCAACTGCCCGTTCGGATGCATGTACCATTCGCGCAGCAGCAGGATGAGCTGCTGTTTGGCGAAATCCGGGTCCACCAGCGCCAGCGTAATGCAATGGAAGGCAAGGTCCCATGCCGCATACCACGGATATTCCCACTTGTCAGGCACGGAGATGACGTCATTGTTATAAAGGTATACCCACTCGTGATTTCGGCCCTGCCAGCGCTCCGGCGGAGGCGCGGGGTAGGCGGGGTCGCCCTCCAGCCAGGTCCTCACGTCGTAGTGATAGTACTGCTTGCTCCATAACATTCCAGAGAGTGCCTGGCGCATCACGCTTTTGGAATCGTCATTAAGTCCGTCCGGCACAATCCTCCGGTAATATTCGTCGGCCTCCGCGATACGCTGTTCGAACAGGCCGGTGAACGGCTCCCCGAGCATCTCTGCGGCAGGCGCTTCGGTCGTAAAGCGCAAACGAACCTCCGCGCTCTTGCCGGAATCAATGGTCAGGTGATAGTGGGCGGCGCCCTTGGTCCCGTCCGTCGAATTCGCCGCGGACTGGTTGCCGTGGACAATCGCGTCGTTTATGCCGTCCTTTACAAACGGCGTGCGGTTCGCGACGCCGAACAGCCGCTGGAAATTGGTTTCATTCTCGGTAAACAGCAGATTGGGACCGCCCCCAGCAACAAACCAGAGTGTGCCGTAGTGTTCTTGCTCAACTTTCATAACGGCTGCGCCGTCAATTGGCTGGCCGTTCGAAACCCTGGGGCGATGGTCGCCGCGACCCCACGACCAGCGGTTGCGGAACCAGACGGTCGGCAATAAATCCAGCGGCGCGGCTTCCGGCCCCCTGTTCCATACCGTCACCCTGGCGAGAATGTCTTCGTCACTGGCCTTGGCGTATTCCACAAAAACGTCGAAGTAGCGGCTTTCGTTGAAAATCTCCGTGTCCAGCAGCTCAAACTCAGGATCGCGGCGCGCGCGCCGGCGGTTCTCCTCAACCAGTCGCGTGTAAGGAAACTCCTGCTGAGGATACTTGTAGAGAAACTTCATGTAGGAATGCGTCGGAGTGGAGTCGAGATAAAAATAGTATTCCTTGACGTCTTCTCCGTGATTACCTTCGTTTCCCGTCAGGCCAAACAGGCGTTCCTTCAGGATGGGATCGCGGCCATTCCAAAAGGCAAACGCGAGACAGATGTATTGGTGGCGGTCGCAGATGCCGCCAATGCCATCTTCGCCCCAGCGATAAGCCCGGCTGCGGGCGTGATCGTGCGGCAGGTATTCCCACGCCGTCCCGTTGGCGCTGTAATCCTCCCGCACCGTGCCCCACTCGCGCTGCGAGAGATAAGGACCCCAGCGGGTCCAGTAGCGTTCCCGCTGGTTCGATTCTTCGATTCGTTTTTCTTCTGCTGTCATAGTAGAATTCTCGTTAACGTGGCAGTCCTTGACTGCCACAGCCTGGGCCTCGCTTGCATTCGCGGCAATTTCAACAGACAACGAGTTACATTTCGCTTTCTATTGCGAGGTACTGCTGAACCTCATATGTTGCCTCAGCGGCGAGTCGGAAATTCTCTTCGATGAGGTCTGCCGCCCCCTCGAGATAATCGAGCAGTGCATCCATGATTTTGGCAAAAGAAATGACGTTGATCACGTAATGCTTGGGCAGGGTCGCTCGGCCTCCTGAGTTCACGGGGTAGCGGAACGCATACGAATCAGAGTCTATGGAATCGAGGGATTCAATGAATTGCGCGAACTCATCGAATGTAGCGAACTCGGAACCCTCAAATTCGAAACCCCATTTCATGGCGTCGAAAACCGCGCGGACCGCAGGAACCAGTGGAGGAAGCTTATGACTCTTAAACAATCTGGCAACGTCCGGCTTTTTCTTTCCCAGCAGACCCATCAATTTCGCGCTTCGATAGACAACCGCCTTCAAGTACAATTCCAGCGAATGGCGGTATAGATATAGTATTGGATACCCCTCGTAGTCCGGGCGTGGGGCAGACTTGGAGAACTCGATCACAAGGTGCTTGGCGGCTTCCCTGTAACCTAGGGCGTATGCAGTAAGGTCCCTAAGTGGATCGTCGGTGAAATTGAAAACCACATTCCCAGGATTGGAGATATTGATAAAATCACGCATTGTAGATACCCGGAAGTTAAGTCTGCCACTATCTTAACCGCGACATCCCGTCATTTTACCGCAATGTCCGGGTTAATAACTTCGCGCGTTTTAGGCTCATCGTTGCCAAGCGAGGGGTAATGCGCGAGTCCTGCCCAATATATGGAGACCCGATTGACTCCGTACTCTGGCGGTGCTACAAGCAAGAGGTAGAGCAAGGGCAGCGGAGGGTGCTTCTTGGCAGCCCATGATCTGCAAGCCTTCCTGCAGGGCGAAGAGGGCCTCCACCCCGGCTGCGCTGCCCGAAGGAGTTGGAAGATGAAACGACGAGATTTCCTGAAAAGAAGCACAGCCGCAGCGGCAGGTCTGGCGTCCACGCAGAGTTTATTGCAGCCGCTTATCGCTGATGAGGCGGATGCGGCTGCGGGAAGGACGATTCCCCGCCGCCCGCTGGGAAAAACCGGAGAGAATCTCTCCATCATCGCCATGGGCGGTATTGTGGTGATGGATGTTGCCCAGCCTTTCGCCAACAACATCGTTGCTGAAGCCGTCGATCGCGGCATCAACTACATCGATATTGCGCCCTCATACGGCAACGCGCAGCAGCGCCTCGGCCCCGCGCTCAAGCCTTACCGCAACCGAGTATTCCTGGCCTGCAAGGAGCTTGCCCGCGACAAGGCTGGCGCCCAGCAGGAACTCGAAGAATCTCTCAGGCAGCTCCAGACCGACCACGTCGAGCTCTATCAGCTTCACGCTCTGACCAAAGTGGAAGAAGTGCACAAGGCCCTCGGCCCAGGCGGCGCCATTGAGGCATTTGTGGAAGCCAAAAAAGCCGGCAAGGTGCGCTTCCTTGGCTTTTCCGCACATTCGGTTGAAGCCGCGCTCACGGCGATGGATCAGTTCGATTTTGACACAGTGCTCTTCCCCATCAACTTCGTCATGTATTCGCAAGCCAACTTCGGACCTCAGATCGTCCAGCGTGCCCGTGAGAAGCAGATGGGCATGATGGCTATCAAAGCCATGGCCAAAACGGTGTGGTCAGCTTCCGAAAAGAAACACCATCCTTACGACAAGTGCTGGTACAAGCCGGCCGCGCTCCCGCAGCAGGCTGAGCTGGCATTGCGCTGGACGCTCTCACAGCCTGTTACCGCCGCCATCCCTCCGGGCGATATCGACTACTTCCGGCTGGCCATGGACGTGTCCGAGCGATTCACACCCGTGAATCAGGCGGAAACTGCAACGCTCATGGTCCAGGCTAAGGGTCTCGCGCCGCTGTTTCCCCGAGGCTCCGGGTAGCGGCAAATGCTGGAGCGCCAACCCAAATAGCTTCTTTTGCCGAGCCATCCAGGGCAGCGTCAACGTGTGTGTCTCGCCCCACGCCAATGCACTCGCGATAGTCATCTCCCCGTGGCGGGGCGATCATGGCTCTGGAGTGGTTTCTGATAGTTTGCAATGTGGCAATCTTAACGGGTTGAGGCTGCGCCGTTTGCAATGCTTCGACCCACTCTGCCGATTAATGCCTCGCCAAGAAAACGCGTGTAAAATTGATGACAATTTTCTTGACCGGCCTGTTAGTTTTATGGTAATCATTGGCTTCGAATGACACTTTGAAAATGCTTCGCCGTCGATTGATGCGAGTTACTGTGCCTATAGGTCAATTCAGCAAAGAGCCTTTGCCCTGTAGAGCTTTATTCGAACAGAGATTTCCTTAGTCACGCATTGCCGATCGGCAATTGCCACCGGAGGCATCGATGAAGAAACTGGTTTTGTTGTGCGCGCTCAGCATAGCGTTCTTTCCTGCTCAGCTAATGCATGGAGCCGAGCCGACAGGAAGCATCAGCGGAACAGTGGTCGATCCCAGCGGAGCGGCCGTACCCGGTGCCAAGATTACAGCAACCAACGTTGACACCGGCGTGGCGCGCCAGACAACGACCTCCGGCGATGGCAGCTATGTGTTTCTGGGTCTCCGGGCGGGCTCGTACTCCCTCACCGTTGAAGCCAGCGGTTTTCGGCGTTCTGTTCAAACAGGCATCAACGTCAAGGCTGATCAAACGCTGACGGTGCCGATCAGTCTGCTGCTCGGCGCAACGACGCAGTCGGTAACGGTCGAGGGCAACACCGCACTGGTGCAGACTCAGCAGGCAACACTCGCCCGTGGAATCTCGACGCAAGAGGTTAGCAACCTTCCACTCCAGGGCCGGCTTACGGCCCAGCTCGTAACGCTCTCTCCAGGCATGGTCAGTCTGGGAAGCAAGACGGTCAACGAGGGAGCAAACTCCAGCACTGACACCAACGCGCGCGGGTCAGGAGACTCATTCCAGGGCGTTACCTACCCCGGGGCGCAAGCCGTCGCGGGCAACGGCGCCAGGGCTGATTCGGTTGAATACAATCTGGACGGCGCTAGCAACCAGGACACGTATACCAATGTCAACGACCCTTATCCTAATCCGGATGCAGTGCAGGAAATCAGCGTCCAGACCAACTCATACAGCGCCCAGTACGGCCGGGGGGCAGGAGGGGTCGTCAACGTCGTAACCAAGTCCGGAACCAACCAGCTTCATGGCAGTGCGTTTGATTATCTTCGCAACGGGGCGCTGAACGCGCGCAATTTCTTCAACCCGGGTCGCGATTTACTTAAACGGAACCAGTTCGGAGGCACGCTGGGCGGGCCCATTATTCATGACAAGGCTTTCTTTTTTGGCAGCTACCAGGGGACCATTATCCGAAGCGAGTCCTTCGGTAACTCTGTCAATTTGCCCAGCCAGGCATTTGCCCACGGCGATTTCTCCTCTCTGCTCCCGGGTACACAATTGATTGATCCGTTTACGGGCGATCCCATCCCCGGCAATATGATGACGCCGGACATGATGGACACGGCTGCCACCAATCTGCTGGCCAAAATTCCTCTTTCGACGGCAGGTGGCGTGACCATCCTGCCACGTTCGCCAGTTCGTCAGAGCGAACATGAGGCGATGGGCCGCGTCGACTACAACCTCTCCGACAGGAACCATTTGTATGGACGTTACTTCTTTACGCGCTACCTAAACGACCCATTTGTCGGAAAGCAGAATCCCTTGCAATCTTCCTCGGGATTCGATGACCGTGTTCAGGACATTGGGGTGAGTGACACGTTTAATTTCACTTCCTCGCTGGTCAATATCTTCACGTTCGCATACACGCGCAATCACAGTACGATTCTGCCCGGCACGCCCTTCAGCCTGGCCGATATCGGTTCAAAGGTTTCTGTGACAAATCCGCCTGAACTCCGGCTGAACGTCAGCGGCTTCTTCAGCATGAGCACAGGCGCCCCCGGCCAATTTGACCGGGACAACTTCCGGTTTACGGATGACATGAACTGGGTGCGTGGGCACCACATTGTTATCTTTGGTGGAGACTTTCTGCGCCCGTCCGTCGTGCTTAACAACGATTATAAGCAGAACCCGCGCCTCACTTTCCGCGCTCACAGCGGGAATGCTTTTGCCGACTACCTGCTGGGATACGTGGACAACTTCCAGCAAGGTGGCGGTGAGTTCGGGTCGCACCGGGCGAACCTCGTCAGTCTCTATGTTCAGGACAACTATCAATTCCGCCCAAATCTGACCCTTAATTTCGGATTGCGGTGGGATCCGTTTCCGGGATATACCGACTCACTCGGCAGGACGGAATGCTTCCGGCCCGGGCAGCAATCCACGCGGTTTCCTGGCGCTCCTCCCGGATACATTTTCGCGGGAGATGCCGGCTGTCCTGATTCAGGCTTTGACACGACATGGGCGAATTTTGCCCCGCGCTTCGGGTTCGCCTACAGCCTGGGCAGCCACCGCAACACCGTCATTCGGGGCGGCTATGGAATGTTCTATCAGGCTCCCTTCCTTGAGTCCTTTAACCATATGGTGGACAGCGCTCCCTTCAGCCCGCAATACCTCTTCCGGCGCGTTTCTTTCACCGATCCTTACGGCTCCGAAGGCATTCAAAATCCATTCCCTGCCCAGTACGCCCCAAAAATTCCAAGCGCAACCGACGCATTCTTCCCCAGCCCGCTCGACCTGGCTGTATCTTTTGCGCCTGATTGGAAACCCGCCAACATGATGCAATGGAACCTGACGGCGGAGCACCAGTTTGCAGGCAATTTCCTGGCGCGGGCAAGTTACGTTGGTTCCAAGGGTACGCACCTTTCGTACAACACCGATGTTAACGCCCCGCTCCCCAGCCCTACGGCGACAGCGGACGATGAGGATGCACGCCGCCCCTACCAGGCTTACGGCCAGATCACCATGGATATCTCAGGAGCCAATTCAAACTATAGTGCTCTCCAACTCGTTCTCCAGAAGCGCTTCTCGCACGGTTTGCTGCTTGACGCCAATTACACGTGGGGTAAGAGCATGGATTGGGCTTCGAGCACCAGCGACATGGATACGATTACCATCATCAATCCCTACGACATCGCGGCCTACCGCGCGGTGTCCGACTTTAACGTTCCCCACCGGTTCATCCTCGACTATGTCTGGCAGTTGCCTGGTGTCGGCACTGGCATCAAGAACGCCGTGCTGGGTGGATGGGCTACTTCCGGCATCTGGACGTGGGAAAGTGGGTTCCCGCTAAACATCGACACAGCGACCGATACGTCCTTCAGCCTCCCCGAGGTCGGAGACGATCAGGCCAGCCAGATTTGCACGCCCCAATACACCAGCGGTTCTCCCAGAGACAGGGTCTACCCACAAACTCCGTGGTTCCAGCCGGGGTGCTTTGTGGTGCCGGCCGACAACACGTTCGGCAACGTCGGACGCAATACGCTGAGAGGACCCGGTGTATTTGGCATCGACTTCGCGGCGTACAAGACCTTCTCCCTTACTGAGCGTCTGAAGCTCCAGTTCCGGACGGAGTTCTTTAATGTTTTGAATCACGCCAACTTTTTGAATCCGGACACGACGGTAACCGACGATACGTTTGGGTTCATCACAGGGGCCCAAGCCCCGAGAATTTTGCAGATGGCCCTGAGACTGCAATTCTAAGACCACGGGTCAAGGGCAAAACCTGTCAATCCGGGTGGCTGCTGAGGTTATCTGCCAGGCTTCCTCGGAATGCCTGTTTCGGTTGTTATCGGCACCGCCACCGCAATAAGTGTTCGCAGCAGGGATCTCCAGGGTTGACTTCGCAGCGCTTACTCTAGAAAAGAGGTTGGTCCCTGGCTTGGCTTCTGGTCATACCTGCTCCCCCTTCTTTTTCGTAAGCTTACGTAAATGAGCCTAGTTCAGATGATAATTTTCTGCTTGATTGTCTTGTATCCTCGGTGCTAGATTAGGCCAATTAGCGTCGAAGCAATCCTTGGGCGGATCTCCATGAACGACAGGGAGGCGTGATTATGGCATTCGGTTGTGCTATTCGTGTTCCGTCGTTTTCTCCTCGACCTTTAGGCTACCTGATTAAGCTTTTCACATTAGCCGTACTGCTTGCCGCGCTTCTAGGGGGAACCCGCGCGGCGGGGCAGTACACCACCGCCAGCCTTGGGGGAACTGTCGAAGACCCTGCGGGTGCGATTGTCCCTGAAGCCACCGTTACAGTGCAAAATGAGGGTACCGGCCTCACGAGAACTGTAATGACCCAGCCAAACGGAACATTTCTATTTCCCGCCCTGACCGTTGGTAATTACAAGCTGACGGTTACTAAGCAGGGCTTCACCACCTACGTCCAGACCGGCATTGTGTTGACTGTAAACCAGGCGGCAACTCAGGTTGTCAGTTTAAAGGTCGGCGCCGTAACACAGGAGGTCACGGTCGCCGGCAATGCGGAGGTATTAACCACGCGGACGGCAACCATCAGCCAGCTTATTGACCAAAAGAAGATTGTCGATCTCCCGCTAAACGGCAGGCAAGCGCAGGAACTGCTCTTCCTGGCTGCCGGGACGGTCAATGAGACCGGCGTCGGTCCGGGTTACTGCCTCGCCAATTGCGAAGGCGGAGTCTATCCGGGAGAGCAAGACGCAAGCGTGAGCGGTTTGGGAACCAGGGGCGTCAATTACCAGATGGATGGCGCCGGGCACAATGACACGTATCTGAACGCCAATCTTCCTTTCCCTAACCCCGATGCTGTTCAGGAGTTCAGTGTTCAGGACCAGAACCTTTCGGCCCAGTACGGACGGGGTGGGGCCGTGGTGAACATTGTTACGAAGTCCGGCACCAACGAGTTCCACGGAGACGCGTTTGAGTTCCTCCGCAACGGGGCTTTGAACGCCCGAAACTTCTTTGCGCCCACCCAGGACACCTTGAAGCGCAACCAGTTCGGGGGCAGTGTTGGCGGGCCGATCGTCAAGGACAAGTTGTTTTTCTTTGGCACTTACCAGGGAACACGCTTTCGCAGTGCCGCGCAGGGCCAGATTGCTTTCGTTCCCACGGCCGCCGAACGAAACGGAGACTTTTCAGATATTCCGGACCAACTGGTGAATCCTTCGAACAATGTGCCCTACGCGGGCAACCAGATTCCCACAAACGATTTCAGCGCACCATCAAATTTCTTCCTGCAGCACATCCCGCTGCCCAACGGTCCCGGCCGGCAGTTGACCTATGCAGGCCCGTCGGTGGTGCAGAACGACGATCAGTGGATGACAAAGATTGACTGGATTCACGGCAAGAACCAGTTGAGCGGGAGCTACTTCTGGACCAAGTTCAATGAACCACCGGACATTTCGGCTGCGCAGAAGAACATCCTGGCGGCAGACGGCAGCGGCAACCGTGTCAAGGTCCAGAACCTCTCTTTGAACCACACCTATTCCTTCTCGCCAACCCTATTGATTAACAGCTGGTTTGGCTGGGATTCGCAAACCGGCGGCTCGCTTTCCGGGGCGCCCTTCGGCTTTCCGGATGCAGGCGTGCAAATCGCTGCGCCAAACCCGCCGGAGATGTCGCTCGACGCTGGGGGATTCTTCAGCTTCGGAACCAACCATAAGGGAGACTTCGGCCGAGGCGATTGGACCATTCACGAGGATGTCACCTGGCAGCGCGGCTCGCACGAGCTGCATTTCGGCGGCGACATCGTGCGCCTGAAAAACCATCTCGTCAATGAGTTTACGATGTCGGGGGAATTTGGATTCGACGCCGGCAACCATCTCTCCGGCAGCAACCTGACCGATTTCTTCCTCGGTCATGCCTCCCATTTTTTGCAGGGAGGTGGCGAGTTCAAGGATATGCACGGTGTCCTATACGCGCCTTACGTGCAGGACAACTGGCGAGTCAACCAGAAGCTGACCGTGAATTTAGGTCTCCGTTGGGATCCCTACTGGCCCTATACGGAAGAGAAAGGGCGCGTGGTCTGCTATCACCCGGGAGCACAATCGTCGCGGTTCCCCAATGCGCCGGTGGGAATGCTTTTTGGCGGTCCAAACCACGATCCGGGGTGCCCGGCAGGCTTCGGGTCGAACAACAATCTCGCCAATTTCTCCCCTCGAGTCGGTTTTGCGTACAAAGTTGATTCCAAAACCGTGGTGCGTGGCGGAGCAGGTTTCTATTACATTCCGCCGTCGACGGTTGCCTCGAATGGATTCGTCGATACAGCGCCTTTCGGACCCCGTTTTGATTTCGAAGGCAATGTCAGTTTCGTCGATCCTTTTGGGAGCTTCGGTATAAGTCCCAATCCTTTCCCTGCGCAGTACGGACCGTCCTTACCGGGGACTGACGCTACATTTACCCTTCCAGTGTCGATCTACGGAACATTCGCCCTCGATTGGAAAATGGCGCAGGTTGCCACATGGAACATGACGGTTGAACGGCAGTTCGGAAACAACTGGCTTGTGCGCGCTGCGTACGTCGGCAACAAAGGGACGCACCTCTCCACGGCCGTCGACGGGGGTGCCAATGAGGGTAACTCCGCAATTTATATTCCAGGAACGTGCAACGGCGAACCCTGTTCGACGCCGGACAATACCCAGCAGCGGCGCATCAACCCCAATTTTGGCGCCGTAGGACTGTACGGATCGCTGTACAACTCCAATTACAACTCCTTGCAGCTCAACATGGAGAAGCGCTTCAGCCATGGCCTGTCTCTGCTTGCCAATTACGCCTGGTCAAAAATGATTGATAATTTCGGGCCTTTCGGTGGCGAAAACACAGATCCATTTGATCCCAATTTTGACTACTCCGTTTCCAACGACGATATTTCTCACGTTATCCACGTTTCCGGGATTTGGGGGATTCCAAAATTTCAATTAAGCGGATTAGCCGGAGCATTGGCCAATGGCTGGCAGGTGACCGCAATAGGTACCTGGCACAGCGGCTTTCCGTTCCAGATTTACAGCGGAAGTGACAATTCCTTCAGCGGCATTGGCCTCGACCGCGCGGACTTTATTGGCACCGGCTTTAGCCAGGTGAAACTCGACCCCAACAGGTCCCACGGCCAGTTGATCCAGGAGTATTTCAACCCAGCGTTTTTCGTCCCGAACCTGGATGGGACATTTGGCAACACGGGAAGGAACATCCTCCGGGGTCCCGGTTTCTTCAACACGGATTTCGGACTGACCAAAGATACTCGTATGACGGAACACACCACTCTCCAGTTCCGGGCGGAATTTTTCAACCTGTTCAACAATGTCAATTTTGGTCAACCGGACAACAGCGTTGCAGACTCGACGATTGGCCAGATCACGTCGGCACGTGATCCTAGAATCCTTCAGTTCGCGCTGAAGATTTTGTTCTAGCCGCGTACTTCGCAGAGGTTCAGCCTGAAGGAGATCCCGCGAGCAATCGCCGGGATCTCCTTCGAGAGCTGAATTCGCTTGTACCGCCCGTGTGGCTTATAATCGATTCTCCGTTACCCATTTCGTGAATTCTATTTGATCAAGTGCTGTGGGCTGTCTGCCGCCGTCATCAGCCTGCTGTGTGACAATGTGGCATGGGATTTTATTGGCCGGCCTCCTATTTTTCTCGCAGGGATCAAAGGTCCCATCGGCCTCTGACTTCGATTCTGCGGCGGCTGCTCTGATGGCCAAGGGGCAGTTTACCGAGGCCGAGGCGAAATTTCGAGAGGCGCTTGAAATCAATCCACAGGATGTGGATGCCTTGAACAATCTGGGCGTAATCCTCCGCCGTCAGGGGAAGCCCAGCGAGGCCATCGAGTTCCTCCGGCGGGCTGCGAACGCACGGCCGCACGATCCTCGCGTCCGCAGTAACCTCGCTCTCGCTTTACAGGAGGCGGGTCGGTTGAACGAGGCGATTGTGGAGCTTCGCCAGGCAGCCACCATTGCCCCAAGGGACGCAAGCATCCATCGAAATCTGGGAATCCTTTTATTACGGGCAGGTGAACACTCGCCGGCGGAGGAGGAACTGCGCAGATCGCTCGAGATAGACCCGACCAGCCCCGGAAGTCACCAGGAACTGGGGCGGCTGTTTGCACTGCAACGCCGAACGGATGAGGCGGAGAAGCAATACATTGCCGCGCTCAAGTTGGCCCAGACGGGCTCGCTCCATTTTGAACTGGGAGAACTCTACAGGAACAACAGCCTGTTCGATAAAGCAATTCCTGAATTTGAGGCTGCGGTACGTCTGGAGCCAAACAACGCCAGCTATTACCAGATTCTTGGTTCCACTTTGTTGCAGGAAGGAAACCTTTCGGCCGCAGAGACTAATCTGCGGAAGGCCATCCGGTTGGACCACAAATCGGGAGAAGCCTGTCGCGACCTTGGCTCAGCGTTGCAAAGGCAGGGAAAGCTCGAAGAGGCTCTGGTTCAACTACGCAAGGCAACGGAATTGCTCCCGGAGGATAACCAGTCGCGGTTCATGCTGGCCCGCGTTCTGCAAAAAATGGGGAAATCTGACGAGGCGGAAAAGGAAATTCAGGTGGCTCAAGAGCTGACTCATCAAAAGGCGAGCGCGCCGCTGGAAAAGGCTTATAACAATGAAGGGACCAAGCTGCTGCAGCAAGCGAAAACAGCGGAAGCCGAAGCAAAATTTCGCCAGGCTTTGCAACTGAATCCCAACGACGGATATGCGCATTACAATCTGGGCGTGGCGCTGTTCCTTCAGAAGCGTTTTCAAGAGGCGATCCAGGAGCTGCGAACCTATCTACGTTCAGTGCCGGATGATCCTGACACACTGTATTATCTTGGCCTGGCGCTGCTGGGTGAAGGCCAGGCGGGAGAAGCTGTTGCGAACCTGGAGAAGGTTATCACCGTGTCGCCGAATGATGCTCAGGCCCACAACGCTCTTGGTGTCGCCCTGGCAAAGGGAAACCAGTTCAGCCACGCGATCACGGAACTGGAAACCGCGCAGCGACTGGAACCCGGCAATTCCAAGTATGGAAAAAATCTGGCCTGTGTGCAAACAGGTTTGCAGCGCTGCACCTTGTCGCTTTAGAGCGGAATTCGGCAAGTTAGAGTTGAATAGCGATCTGACTGTGGAACACCAGAATATCTGACGGAGGAAACATGAGTCCCAAGCGGCTTCTCGTCTTTGCGTTCATTCTCTCAGTTGGCTCCGCCTGTGCGCAGACCGAACCCTCGCAGGTTGCCGAGGTGCTGCATCGGCCCGTTCAGGTCCATCAAACCGTTGCCTACCAGCTCCAGGAATATCTTTCCAAGAGCATTCCAAACCTTCCTGCTCCCACAAGCGCCCGGCAATGGACGGAGGAAGAGGCACGCTTCCGAAAGCAGATTCTGGACGACGTGGCCTTCCATGGCTGGCCCAGAAAGTGGGTGGATTCGCCGCCAAAGTTCGAGGACATGGGTGAAGTTCCCGGCGGCAACGGGTATCGCATGCGCAAGCTGCGATTCGAGATCGTGCCGGGGTTTGATTCCACCGCAATTCTCTATGAGCCGCTCCATGTGAGCGGAAAAGCGCCGGCAATCCTCAACGTGAACGGGCACGATCCTCTGGGCAAAGCCGCAGAGTACAAGCAGAAACGCTGCATCAATTTCGCCAAACGAGGCATCTACGCGCTCAGCCTGGAATGGATTGGTTTTGGCGAGTTACATGACCCGGAAAATGCGCACGAGGTCGGCGCCGATCTTGATCTTGTGGGATCGAATGTGCTGGGGGTTTTTTATCTTGCCATGCGCCGCGGTCTCGATTATCTGGCTGGCCTGCCGCAGGTTGATCCAACGCGCCTGGGGGTCACCGGACTTTCGGGCGGCGGATGGCAGACCATCACTCTCAGTTCGCTCGATCCGCGCGTCAGCGTCATGGTGGAGGTAGCGGGCTTTGGCTCTCTCCAGTCCAACATCACTCACCCGGCAGACACCGATTGCGACGAGCAGGACCCGCCGGACCTCGCCCGTGGGCGCGATTACACGTTCTATGTGGCCATGCGCGCACCCCGGCCGACCATGCTGATCCATAACGCCGAGGACAATTGCTGTTTTCGCGCGGACCTGGTAAAGCCGTACACGTATGAGCCAAACAAGGCGTTCTTCAAACTGTTCGGCGAGCCTGACAATCTTGCTTGGTACGAAAACCGTGATCCCAGCACGCACAACTATTACATTGACAACCGCGAGCACGCTTACCGCTTCTTCACCGAGCATTTCAATCTGCCTGTGGCCGAACACGAAATTCCCAGCGGCGCGGAGATCAAGACTTACGATCAGCTCGAAGTCGGCCTGCCAAAAGATAACCTGACCTTGCTGGGCCTCGCCAGGCAGTTTGCCAGCCAGATCCGGCGCCAGCCCATCCCTGCTGAAGGAGCGGCCCGTGCGGCCTGGGCTTCCAGTGAACGGCCCAAGCTGACCTCGGTCATTCGCTACAAACCGGTTGAGGTCAAGGACGCCTGGCGAATGTGGAACACCAAGAACCACCTGCTGCAGTCGCTCACTTATCGGTTCGATTTCTCGGACGGCCTGACCGCCGCGGGCACGTGGCTTAAGGCCATTGCCACTTCTCCGGATGCGCCTGTGACGGTTGTGCTGAATGACAAAGGAAGAGAGGCGGCAGGCGCCGTGGTTTCCGATCGCATCAACCGCGACGAGCAGGTCCTGGCACTCGATCCGATCTTTGTCGGGGAATCCATGCCGCTGGTCCCCGATTCCACTCCTTACGCCCTGATGGTTTCAACCACCGGCGGCCGGCCGCTGGGCCTGGAGGTTGAGCAGTTGCTGGCTGTGACCAAATGGCTCGAACAACAGTCGGGACAAGGCAAGGTTCGCCTTGAAACAACCGGCATTCGAAGTGAAGTGATGGGCCTGGCCGCGGCGGCGCTCGATCCCAACCTGTTCTCCGAAGTGGTCAGCCACGAGGCCATGAAGAGCCTGGGCTATCTGCTGGATGCGCCGGTCCCCTTCCGCTCCGCGCCCGATCTGTTCTGCCTTGATCTCTACAAAGATTTCGACCTCGATATGATTGCCGCCGTGGCTGGGCCAACAAGGTGGGAGCCACATTACCTCGGCAAACCTCCCGCTGATTCACCGCCAGAGCATTGAACTCGAGGCAGCAGCGGGTTTGTTGTCACGGGATGCCGCGCCATGGGCTGCCGCCTCATGCTATGCTTGTTGTCGCGCCATTAAACAAACTGCAATTAGCCTGATTCAAAAAACAACGGCTCACATTTGGGCCAGGAGGCACCATGAAAATGCTTCTTCAGGTCAAGCTCCCGCACGAACCTTTCAACGTCGCTGTCAGGGACGGAAGCGCGGGAAAGAAGATCCAGCGCATCCTCGAGGACATCGAGCCGGAAGCCGTCTACTTTACAGAGATGGACGGGACTCGCGGCGTCATCATGATCGTCGATATCGACGATCCATCCAGGATCCCGGCGCTTGCAGAACCGTGGTTTCTGCATTTCAACGCCGATGTTAAACTCCGCATCGTGATGACGCCCGACGTCCTGGCCAAGGCCGGCCTGGAAGAGTTGGGCAAAAAGTGGGCGTAGCTCCGCCCCTAAGTGATGGCGGTGGCCCGGCTGCAACAGGCGGTGTAACCCCTCGTATGCCTGCCGCATCTCTCAGGGACATGCGGCAGACAGGTCCTCAGTTAACACTTAGTCTTTGAGCTGGGCAAGGAGACGCAACATGGCAGAAAAGAAGATTATCGCGGTCGTGGGTGCGACGGGCGCTCAAGGCGGCGGACTGGCCCGGGCCATTCTGGCCGATGCACATGGCGGTTTTGCGGTGCGCGCATTGACGCGGGATCTCAATTCGGAAAAAGCCAAAGCCCTGACCCGGCACGGCGCTGAAGTTGTTGCCACCGACCTGGACGACCGCGAAAGCCTGATGAAGGCCTTTGACGGAGCCTACGGAGCGTTTTGCATCACGTTTTACTGGGCGCACTACTCGCCGGAGAAGGAATTAGCCGAAGCCATCTACATGGCGCAGGCCGCGAAACAATCCGGCCTGAAGCATGTCATCTGGTCCACCCTGGAAGACACGCGCAAGTGGGTACCCCTCGACGACGATCGCATGCCCACGCTGATGGGCAAGTACAAAGTGCCGCATTTCGACGCCAAAGGCCAAGCCGAAGGCATATTCACCAGTATGGGCCTGCCGGTCACGCTGCTGCTCACCTCGTTTTATTGGGACAACTTTATTTACTTTGGCGCGGGTCCGAAGGCAGGCCCGGATGGCAAGCTCGCCATCACCTTTCCCATGGGCAATAAGAAGCTCCCAGGTATCGCTGCTGAAGACATTGGCAGGTGCTCTTACGGCATCTTCAAGCGTGGCGGCGAGTTTATCGGCAAGAAAGTAGGCATCGCCGGCGAGAACCTTACAGGCGCCCAAATGGCGGCGGCAATGTCCAAAGCTCTCGGCCGGGAGGTTCGGTACAACGCGGTGACGCCGGAGCAATACCGCAGCTTCGGCTTCCCCGGCGCCGACGACCTCGGAAATATGTTCCAGTTCAAGCGCGACTTCAACGATTATTATTGCGGAGCCCGCAGTCCCGAGCTCGCCCGCAGCCTGAATCCCGAACTCCAGACGTTCGACGCCTGGCTAGCCAAAAACAAGGACCGGATCCCGCTCGACTAATCGGGAGGCATGCATGGATGCAAACGAGATCAGGGAGCTGCAGGCGCCGTTGAAGCAAAAGTACCGCGATGACCCTGAATCAGCCATCGTGACGCTGCGGGCGCAGGCTCGGCTGGGCGAAGGGATCACCTGCAAGGTAGAAACCGGAAAGGCGCTGGTTGAGGCGGGGCTGCACCCGGCCACGGGCGGCGACGGCCTCTCCGCCTGTTCGGGAGACATGCTGCTGGAGGCTCTCGCGGCATGCGCGGGCGTCACGCTGCGGGCCGTGGCAACCGCAATCGGCATCCCGCTTCGTGACGCAACCATCACAGCAGAAGGCGACATCGATTTCAGAGGGACCCTGGCCGTCGCTAAAGATGCCCCAGTAGGGCTTCAGCGGATTCGCCTGAAATTCGAGCTCGAAAACGACGCAACCCAGGAGCAACTGGAGACTCTGATCCGCCTGACCGAGCGCTTCTGCGTTGTCTACCAGACGTTGTCAAAGCCTTCCGAAATCACCGTCACCTGTGAAGGAAAGTAGGGGAGGGCTTCGCCCTCCCGCTTTCCCAGCAGCTCTCTGCAAAAGTTCGAAGAGACGGCAGCAGCCGTGGCGGCGCTGCTTATGCCGCCTCGCCCCACGCCGGATCCCAATCCAGTTTCTTTCCAGCCTTGAGCGCCAGATTGCCAATCCAGGAAGTCCGCGCGGCCTCAAATCCGGCTTCCACCGGAGCATTCGGGGTTTTGCGCGTACGGAGGCAATCGAGAAAGTTCTGGATGTGTTCAATGGTTCCATCGTGAAGGGATTCCGCCAGAATTTCAGGCCTGGGCTCCATGGTGCCCGGCTCCCATTTGCTGCCTTGGGGATAAAAGGCCAGGCGCGAGCGGTCCACTTTGAGCGCGCCGTTGGTGCCGCGGAACGTGATGCCGCCATCGTCAATGCCATCGCAGAGCGCGCCGGTAAACGTCACCATGAACTTCTGAGGAAATTCGTACGCTGCCGTGATGGTGTCCGGACACTGCCAATTCATCAAGTAGAGATCGCCAGTGGTGGTGGCGGTCCTGGGCGCGGGCTGGTTGGTGTACCACTGGATGACGTCAATCCAGTGCGTCAGCAGGTCGGTGAGAATGCCGCCGCCAAAATCCCAGTAGAAGCGCCACCACGCAAACTTCTCTTTATCAAACGGCTGCATGGGCGCGGCGCCGAGCCACTGCTTCCAGTTGAGCTGCGCCTGGTCCACACTGGGCAGGGCGTTCCATCCCTCGGCGGAGTAATAGTTCTGATACCAGTAGGTGTGTACAAAGGTCAATTTTCCGAGCTTGCCGGAGTCCACCAGTTGCTTGCCCAGCACATAGTGAGGCCAGCTCCGCTGCTGCATGCCCACCTGCACAATACGGTTCGACGCATGGACGGCGCGCAGGATTTTCGCGCCTTCGGGAATGGAGTGGATCAGCGGTTTTTCGCAATAAGCATCCTTGCCGGCCCCCACGGCGTCCATCAGCATCTGCTTGTGCCAGTGGTCGGGCGCGCCGATCACCACCGCGTCGATGTCCTTGCGGTCGAGCACCGCGCGGTAGTCCTCCGATCCTGTGGCCTTTGTTCCGGCCACCCTGAGACCCGCACGTCGATGCGGTCCGTAAACATCACACATCTCGACAATCTCCACTGAGGGCTGCTTCACAAAAATCGACGCCAGATAGCGCGCCCGCTGGCCGCAGCCCAGAACGGCCACCCGAAGGCGGTCATTCGCGCCCAGCACACTCGCCGGAGCAAGTCCTCCCAGCGCGGCTGCGCCGGCGGCGGTGAAGGCCGTCTGCTTCAGAAAGCCGCGCCTCGATATCCTTCTCTTTGCCCTGCCCTGTTCCATCGTTTTCCTCCTGACCGGATGAAGACATACGGTCGGTGATCGCAAAGAGAAGTAACACAGAAATTCCCGTGCTGCAACTCATCCATCGGCAGAGGGTTTCACCGCCGCAATTCAATTGAATATGGCCGCTTCTGTGCCAAAGGAGAGCTGGCAGGAATGCCAGGTCAGTCCAATCCGCCGGCACCTGAACTTGTGCCGGGCGTCGCGGCAGTCCGCCGGCTGTCACTACAGCCGGTGAGAACAGCCACGCAAGCCGTGCTACTTCAATCCCGCTTTGGCCAACATGGCGAGAAACTGTTGCCTGGTCCGCATGTCCATCGACTCGGCCACCAGCTTTCCGCTGCGGTCATAAACAAAGCTCATCGGGATGCCTGAAACCGAGTAGAGACCATTCACCTTTCGTCCCAAGTCAAGCAGCACGGGGTAGGAAATCTTCTCTTGGCGGACGAAAGGTTGTACCTTTGTCGCGGGCTCATCGGAGATTCCCAGAACCACCAGGCCGTCGGCTTCGAATCGCTTGTAAAGCGCCTCAAGATCGGGAATTTCCTTCCGGCACGGCGGGCACCACGTGGCCCAGAAGTTTACGAGCACCACCTTCCCGCGCAGGTCCTTCAGAGTCCAGTCACGACCGTCGAGGTCGGCCAGAGAAAAGTCGGCCTGCTGTCGGCACCGGTCCTGTTGTTGCAGTTGGGTCAGTGCGGTTGCAAATTCCGACGAGTCCAAAGAGACATTCACGTGCTCAAAGTGTACCATCGCCGCGAGTACAGCATAGGGCATGGCGGGCTGCTCGTTTTTTGCGAGGACCGGATGTTCACCGAGCGCGCCAGCCAATGTTGTCGCCACCTCTTGCACCGTTTCTCGGCCGCCCGGGTCGCCCTCCGTCGAAAGCGTCGCTAAGCCTGTTGCGAGGCGCACCTTGTTCTCTGAAGGCGACAACTGGCGAATCTCAAGTGCAAGCTTCCTGGTCACTCTTCCCCTGGTGCTGTCGGGCAACTGACGCAGCCCCTGAATCTGCTTGACGATGGGTCTTTCCGGCGGCGTCCACGCGATCTGCTGCTGTGCGCAAATACTTTGGATGGAGACAACCGCACCCAACAGGTAAACCAGCGTAAGCAGAACACCAACACGCAATGAGCCTGATCGCGATAAATTCAGCTTCTCACGAATCATCGTGTTCTCTCCTCACAAGGCTTGATGCAACAATGCCCGCGGTGCCAGCATGAAGCCGCACACATTTTACCGCCATGTCGCCGCGCGGCGCACGCAGATGCTTTTCCTTCCGGCTTCCTGCTATCATCACCGTTTGGGTGCCACGTGACGACAGTAACTGAAATCGAAAAACCCTCTGCCTGGGGAACGCTTCGCCATCCGATTTTCCGCAACTGCTGGGCTTCCTCCGTCGTCTCAAACGTGGGGAGCTGGATGCAGGACACGGCGGGCACGTGGCTGATGACCTCGCTCACCACCTCGCCTCTGCTGATCGCCCTGATGCAGACCGCAGCGGGCCTTCCCGTGCTCCTGCTGGGTTATCCTGCCGGAGCCACCGCCGACATTGTTGACCGCCGCCGCCTGCTGATTTTCTGGCAGGTCTGGATGCTGGCCACGGTGGCCGGTCTCAGTGTGCTCACCTTTGCCGGAATGATTTCTCCCTGGACGCTGCTGGCGCTCACTTTCCTGCTGAACGTCGGCGCCGCCATGAACAACCCCGCCTGGCAGGCCATCGTGCCGGAGCTTGTTCCGCGCTCAGAGCTCCCCAGCGCCATCGCCGTGAACAGCGCCGGTTACAACTTGGCGCGCGCGGTGGGACCTGCGATCGGCGGGCTGATGGTGGCTGCCTTTGCCACGGTAATGCTCGGAGCGGGGGCGGTGTTCCTGGTGAATTCACTCTCCTTCCTGGCGGTAATCCTGGTTCTCTATCAGTGGCGCAGCACGCCGCTTTACAAGAGCGCACTTCCGGCGGAGCGGTTGTCCGGTGCGCTGATGTCCGGGTTGCGTTACCTGCGATACACGCCGGAGCTTCGCGCGACATTCGTTCGAGTCTTTGTGTTTGCAAGCTTTGCCAGCGCCGTCTGGGCCCTGCTGGCGGTGGTGGCAAGCCAGGATCTCCGCCAGGGCGCCATGGCCTACGGTATTCTGAACGGCTGCCTCGGTGCCGGCGCTGTGGTCGGAGCCTCGCTCCTTCCCCGGCTTCGGCAGCGCCTGTCAGCAGACATGATTGTCGCGGGATCGTCCGCCGTTTTTGCCGGAACGCTTGCGACTCTGGGCCTTATGCGCAGCGTACCCCTTATCGTCGTCTCGCTGCTGGCGGCGGGATTCGCGTGGACCAGCGCTCTCTCCACGATGAACGTGACCGTTCAGATCTCCACGCCGCCCTGGGTGCAGGCGCGGGCACTAGGAACGTATCAGATGATCTTCTGGGGAGGCGTGGCTTCAGGCAGCGCCTTCTGGGGATTTGTAGCGGAACATATTTCCACCCCAGTAGCACTGCTGGCGGCAGCCGCGACCGCACTGGCCAGCATTCCTCTGGTGCGCCGTTTTCATCTTTTGGAGGAAATCCCGCCGGACCTCAAACCTTACCGACTTAACCGCGCTGCCCCGCAGGTGGTGGTCGAGCCGCATCCTGACGACGGCCCCGTCCTGGTGACCATTGAGTTCAATATCCGTCCCGAAGATTACGCCGATTTCACCCGAGCGATCCACAAGGTCCGAGACATGCGCATGCGCAACGGCGCCATTCGCTGGGGAGTGTTCCAGGATGCGGGGCAGCCAGAGCGTTTTGTCGAGACTTTTGTCGTAGACTCCTGGATCGACTTTCTGCGCCAGCGCGAACGGTACTCTGCGCCTGACCGTACCCTTCGCGACTACTCCTGGAGCTTCCACCAGGGCGAGTCACCTCCCGCCGTCTCCTACATGTTGTATGCGCGCGAGGCGGTGGACAGCAAATAGCGGCGCTCCCTCCTGGTATTTGGCTCATTCGATGCTGCCGGTATGCCTGGAGGAAATCAGGCATTCCGCGCGCCGGAAAGAGCTTGCGCAGTCGATAGACTGGCCACATCCGTCTCTGGTTCAACGTGTTGCAGAAAACCGTGGCCCGCCACACCCAGCGAAACATCCAGGACTTGTCGAAAGCCCGGAAACAGCTTGCGCACCTAGGCTGACGGCAACCCATTGAGAAAGACAATAAGCAGGGAAGCAGACCTCACGCCGATCCCTGTAATGTATTGAATAAGCGTGGTTTTTCGCCTCCCCACAACTCCGGCCGCGCCATTCCCTGCAAGACTCGTGTTTGGCAAATAGAGTGCTATCTGCCCGGATACCCAGAGGTGCGGGGACATACTGCGCGACCCAATTTATTGGATTTTGACTTACGCGGACCGCCGACTGTCCTTGGATCCCCTGAGGAGGGGTAAGTCCGTGCTCATTTGAATGGGCATATCGGTTCTACGGCTGGAGTCTTCCCGCTGGCCACACAGGCCTGGAGGAGGAAGGATGATAAAACAGACAAAAAGGGCCCTGAAGGGTCTTGCGGAGGACTACATGTTCTACCGCGATGCCGAGCGCACGTTTTTCGAGCCGGAAGAGTTTCCCTGGGTCGCCAATGTTGAGGCGGAATGGCAGGCGATTCGCAAGGAGTTGGACGTTTTGATGCTGAAGCGCGAACAGATCACGAATTTCCAGGATTACTCTCCCCCGCAGAAGAGCATTACCAACGACAACAACTGGAAGACATATTTCCTTTATGCCTTTGGGCGTGTCGAAAAGGAAAACTGTTCGCGCTGCCCCGAAACGGTCCGGATCCTGAAAAAGATCCCCCAGATGAACACCGCCATGTTTTCTATTCTATCGCCCGGGAAGTACATTCCTCCGCACCGGGGACCCTACAAAGGTGTGCTTCGCTACCATCTCGGATTGATGGTTCCTGAACCAGAAGGCATCTGCAGGATTCGGGTGGGAAACGACATCAGGTCCTGGAAGGAAGGAAAGAGCCTGATCTTCGATGACAGCCACGAGCATGAAGTCTGGAACGACTCCGACTCCTATCGTGTTGTGCTGTTCGTTAATTTCGCGCGCCCAACCATCTTTCCGTTTTCTACTATCAACCGTTCGATTCTCTGGATGCGCAGTTTCCGTCCGCTCTAGCAAGAGTTGGGAAGGGAAGATTGCCGTTCGGTGAATACACGGCGGCGCAGAGAACCAGGGCTCCGACTATGTCCGTCTCCGGCCCCACTGGGGGCTGTTAAGGGAGCAGTACCTGCCGGAGCCGTGCGCAAACCGCGCGTGGGTCTGACTCTCATCCATGACACTGGCCGATACCCTGCTTTGTTGATATTCGCAGCGACTTACATTCTTTAACCACGATCGTTCCTTGGTTTTTGAGTAAACCATGTAAGCTTTCTTTGTGACAGACAGCCGCCTTGTTAACTGGAACGTAGTTTGCCTCAGCGCATCTCAGAGGCTACACTTGCAGTACTGGAGGCACACATGTCACTTCGACCTGTAAAGCGGCTGATTAAGTCCAAGCCGACGCTGGAGGGTGCAGGTGTGCATCTTCGCCGTGCGTTCGGTTTTGGCAACACGGCTGACTTTGACCCGTTCCTTCTTCTGGACGACTTCCGCAATGAGCGTCCGGAGGATTATCTCGCCGGTTTCCCCTGGCACCCGCACCGCGGCATTGAGACCATTACTTACGTGCTGGCAGGCGACGTCGAGCACGGGGACAGCCTGGGTCACAGCGGCACCATCGGTGCAGGCGACGTGCAGTGGATGACGGCGGGCAGCGGCATCATTCATCAGGAGATGCCCAAAGGAGACCCCTCCGGGCGCATGCACGGTTTCCAGCTCTGGGGTAATTTGCCGGCCTCGCTCAAAATGACCGCGCCGCGCTACCAGGAAGTTAAATCCGCTGAAATCCCCGAAGTTACGGACGACGACGGAACGCTGGTCAGAGTGGTCTGCGGGAATTTCTGGGGCAAGAAGGGTCCCGTTGAGGGCGTCGCCGCCGACCCGGTATACATCGACGTCACCGTCCCGCCCGGCAAACGGAAGACCCTGCCAGTTGAAACTACACGCCACGCCTTCGCCTACGTTTTTGACGGCGCAGGCAAGTTCTGCAATGCTTCAGGCCCCCTGGAAGTGCCCACGGAACCGGCTGGCTGGTTAGACACCACTCCGCCCACCGAGGCCGACAATCGCTCGCTCATCCTCTTCGATCGTGGCGACGAGGTCACTATCCAGGCCGACGAGGAAGGCATCCGTTTTCTTCTGGTCTCCGGCAAACCGCTTGAACAGCCAGTGGCGTGGTACGGCCCCATCGTGATGAACACCCAGGAAGAGCTCCGCGAAGCATTCAGCGAGCTCAAGAACGGCACGTTCCTGAAACACAAGATGTCAGAGTGAGGGCAGCGGGCCGGCGGTTAATGCGGTGATGAACTGACCCACCTGAGAGCCGCCGGTCTTTCGCCTTCAGCCTTCGTTGCCTTTGGGGCTCTCAATAGATGATCGACGGCAGGTAAGCTCCAGCGGGTTCGTTATACAAGCCCATCGTCATCAGCGTCATCGGCTGCGTAATACGCAGGCCGTGCCGCAGGCACCAGGCCAGCATTTCCCCGTTGCGCGAAGGCAGCAGGATGCCAGGCCCGCGGAACTCTTCAGCCGCGCCGATCAGGGCCTTGAGGTCGTCATTCGTGGCCGCCACGGCATGCCCGAAAAATCCAACCTCGGTTGCGTAACCCGTAATCTGGCCGCCGCGTTCTACCACCTGGGCGCTGCCTTGCTTCACGTCGTCGGCGAGTTCGCTCGCCCGATCGTATCCGTGGACAGCGAAGCAGAGGCGGTTGCACGCCGGGATGTCCGCTCCCGTGGCCGCCCGGACGCTGCATCTCGCAATCGAGGCCTTAATGGATGGCCCTTGCATGCAGCTCAGCGGCTCACGCACCTGAAAACCAAGCTTGGCATAAAGAGAAAGCGAGCGGCTATGGAAAGCGGCCTGGACCAGCCGTACTCCGGCAAGCCTCTTTTCGCGCGTCCGCTGAAGGACCGCCTCCATCAACTGCCGCCCGGCCGACCGGTCCTGCCAGGCGGGATCAATCGTGATGGGTCCGATGCCGCCAATCGGCGAACGTTCATCCAGAAAATTGCTGCCGATCAATCGGCCGTCCAGATCAGCCGCGACCCCGAAAAAGCCGGGATGTGAGCTGAGCATGGAAATAATCTCCGCGGCCATTTCCGGAGAAGGAAGATCCGGCGGAAAATTATGCGCCTCGGAAATCGTTTTGAACGCTTCGTAACAGATCCGTCCCAGTTCCTCAGCGTCTTCAGGCCGGGCGCGACGAATTTGAATCTGCATTTTTCCTCCAGCAGAGTAATTCGTGTCGTTGGCCGGATTGTAACAGAATTTTCTTCCACAAACAGCGCCGCATCAATGCAAAATCCCGCGCGAAGCCCTCAGCCCGGCGCGCTGATGGCCTGATGCGCTAGAATGAAAACTCTACGGCGAACACATGGACACCACCACGCGACCCAGGGTTTCGGTTGTCAAATACCTGAACACCGTCCCGTTGATCTGGGGGATGTTGAAGGGCGATCAGCAGGGAA
The DNA here is from genome assembly GCA_035712365.1 of Terriglobia bacterium. NCBI lineage: Bacteria > Pseudomonadati > Acidobacteriota > Terriglobia > Terriglobia bacterium. Next base: position 35,965 of record DASTAW010000033.1, on the reverse strand, counting down.
AATACGACCTCGATTTCACCACTCCGGCAAATTGCGCGGACGGACTGCGCCGGCGCGAAGCGGTCCTCGGCATTGTGCCGTCTATCGAGTACCAGCGCATGGATGGCCTGCGAATCCTGCCCGGATGTTCCATCGCCTCAAAGGAAACCGTCAAGAGCGTTCTGCTGCTCAGCAAAGTGCCTATCGAAAAAGTGGAGACCGTCGCGCTTGACAATTCCTCGCGAACTTCGGTTGCGCTGGTTCGGGTTTTGCTGCAGAAGTTTTATTTGCGAACCTTCAGCGCGACCACTGTTGATCCGGAACCGGCCAAGATGCTGCAACAGGCTGATGCGGCGCTTCTGATTGGCGATCCGGCGCTCACATTTGATGGCCAAAACCTGCTGGTGTATGATCTGGCGGCCGAGTGGAAAAAATTTACAGGGTTGCCTTTTGTGTTTGCGGTGTGGGCGGGTCACAAAGACATGGGGCTTGGCCGCTTCTGCGCGGACTTTGAGGCCTCGAGAGACTATGGACTCGCGCACATCGACGAAATTGCCTGCGAGTACGCGCCCAGGCTGGGGCTGGCGCCGAAGGCGGTGAAGGTTTACCTGAAAGAAAATATCGATTATTCTTTGGATGAGGAAAACCGCAGCGGTCTGGAGCTTTTTTACCGCCTTGCGCGCGAAATCGGCCTGGTCCCAGCGGCAAGGAAAATTGAATTAGTCTAGAAAACCGCGGCTTCCAGGACTGCTCCCGACGGGATTTCCATCGAAGGCCAGGGTGGTATGGGTTTAACTGAGGCACAAGCTCTCGAAATGCTGCACTCCGACGACCTGATCGGCATTGGCATGGAGGCTGACGCCCAGCGCAGGAAGCTGCATCCTGGTAACATCGTCACCTACCAGATCGATCGCAATATTAATTACACTAATATCTGCACGGAGTACTGCTCCTTCTGCGCGTTTTACAGGCCCGTCGGCTCGCCGGAAGGATACGTTCTGCCGCTCGAAACCATCTATCTGAAGATCGAAGAAACACTGGCGCTGGGCGGCACCGGAGTGCTGATGCAGGGCGGCCTGCACCCCGACTTGAAGATGGATTACTACGAGAACCTCCTTTCCAGCATCAAGGACCGTTATCCCCAGGTCCATCTGCACTGCCTTTCGGCGCCGGAAGTTCTGAACATTGCCGAAATCTGCGGACTGACCGTTCGAGATACGCTGATGCGCCTGAGGGACGCGGGTCTCGACTCCATCCCCGGAGCAGGTGCGGAAATCCTTGACGACGAAGTCCGACGACGAATTGCCCGCCTGAAGTGCAGCACCGATGAATGGCTCTCCGTGCACCGCGAGGCGCACAAACTGGGCATGCGGACAACCGCCACCATGATGTTCGGCTGTGGAGAGACCCTTCAACAACGAATGACGCACCTGGAACGCATTCGCCGGCTGCAGGCGGAGACGGGCGGATTCACCGCGTTCATTCCCTGGTTTTTCCAGCGTGAAAACACCTCTCTGGGGCGCTTCATTAAAGAAGAAGTCACGGCAGTGGAATATCTAAAGACCCTTGCCGTCAGCCGCCTTTACCTGGACAACATTCAGAATGTTCAGGCATCCTGGTTGACCCCGGGACACAAGGTCTGCCAGATCGCTCTTCGTTTTGGTGGCAATGATGTTGGGAGTATTCTGATTGAAGAGAATGTCGTTTCCGCCGCGGGCTGTGGGCGCACCTCTTCTGAAGAAAAACTTCGCCGGATGATTCGCGACGCCGGCTTCCGCCCCATCAAACGCGACACGCTTTATCGCAATTACTTCCTGAATTAGGACCGCCTTGCTTACAGCCAACCGGGTGCTGACTGGGGCTCTACCCTGATGACCGAGCTTCGATGGAATCCGACGGTGCGGGAATGGGTGTCTACCGCTTCGCACCGCCAGCACAGACCGCAGATGCCTCGGGACTGGTGTCCTTTCTGCCCGGGTTCAGGGCGCGTGCCGGATGACTACAGCGTCTATATCTATCCCAATGATTTCGCCGCCTTCACCATTCCCGCCCAAACCCCGGCCATTGAAGGTGACGACTTCTATCCGGTCAGGCCCTCGCACGGCAAGTGTGATGTGGTGCTTTACCACCCGGACCACAACACTTCCATTCCCCAGCTTACGGTGGAGCACCTCACCCGGCTGGTAAAAACCTGGCGCAAGCGATTCGAGGAACTCAAAGCGACGCCGGGCATTCGGTACGTGTTGATTTTTGAAAACAAGGGAGAAGTGATCGGTGTCACCATGCCGCATCCGCATGGGCAGATTTATTCCTTCCCGCTGGTGCCGCCCATCATCCAGCGGGAGCTCGCTGCTGCACGCGCCCATCACCGCAAGCATCACCGCTGCCTGTTCTGCGACGTTCTCCAGAAGGAACGCAAGCAGAGGCTGCGGATTGTGGCTGAGAACCGGGCGTTCACAGCCTTTATTCCTTTCTATGCGCGCTGGCCCTACGAGGTGCACGTTTATCCCCGTCGACACCTGGGGGCGCTCGATGAGTTCAAACCATCGGAAGAAAAGGCACTCGCGGAGATACTGAAGTGGGTGACCGGCAAGTACGACAACCTTTTTAGGATGTCATTCCCCTACATGATGCTGCTGCACCAGGCCCCAACACGTGGCCGCCATCCTTATTATCATTTTCACATCGAGTTCTATCCGCCACACCGGAGCAAGGAAAAACTAAAGTACCTGGCCAGCGTCGAAACGGGTGCGGGAACCTTTCTGAATGATTCGCTGGCTGAAGAAAAGGCAGCCGAGCTGCGCCGGGTAGAACCCACGACTCTCCGTGAAATCGGCTGATTGAACCGGAACGGGTAACACAGCATGGTCAAGGAAGCCTTTCAAAAAATCTTCGGAATGGCGCCTGACGTTACGGCCCGCGCGCCCGGGCGCGTGAACCTGATCGGCGAACACACCGATTACAACAACGGATTTGTGCTGCCCGCCGCCATTGACCGCACCATCGAATTTGCGGCGCAGCCGCGTAATGACGACGTTGTACACGCTTACTCCATCGACTTCAGGGACCAGGTCGAGTTCAGGTTGGACGCCATTGAAACTGATGAGGAGCACCCGTGGAGCAACTATTTGCGCGGCGTACTGAAGTTCCTTCAGGAGGAGGGGCACCGGCTGGCCGGAGCCGACATTGCGTTTGGAGGCAACGTGCCGCGAGAAGCCGGCCTCAGCTCATCCGCGGCGGTTGAGGTCGGCGCGGTGGCGCTGGCGATGAAGTTGTTTGAAATTGAACTCGATCCGTTGGAGGCAGTTCGCCTTGCCCGCCGTGCCGAGAATGACTTCGTCCACGTGCCCTGCGGAATCATGGACCAGTTCGCCTGCGCGATGGGCAAGCGCGACCACGCGCTGTTCCTCGACTGCCGCGACCTCTCTTATCGGCACGTCCCCTTGTCCGGGCGTGTCAAGATCGTGGTGTGTTATTCGGGAGTCCGCCGGGCGCTGGCCGCTTCAGAGTACGAAATCCGGTTGAAGCAATGTCGTCAAGCCGTCGCGCAACTCGGGACCACGGGGCTGGCAGTCAATTCTCTCCGGGAGATCGACCTGACAGACCTGGAAATTGCAAGCCACAGCCTGAGTGAAGTCCTACTGAAGCGCGCGCGGCACGTGGTGAGTGAGAACGACCGGGTGCTTAAGGCCGTCGAAGATTTGGAGAAGGATGATCTCGAGAGCTTCGGTAGGCTGATGGTCGCATCGCATGAAAGTCTGAGGGATGACTACGAGGTCAGTTGCAGGGAACTCGATATTCTGGTGGATCTGGCCCTGGGGCATCCGGGCGTTTTGGGAGCACGCATGACCGGCGCCGGCTTTGGAGGCTGCACCGTAAATCTGGTTCGCGCTGATGCCGCTGAACCGTTTGCGGAAGCGGTCAAAAAAGGCTACAGCAAAGCGACGGGACTGGATGCGGAAGTCTACGTCTGCAAAGCTTCTGAAGGCGCTCTGGCCAGCGCCTGAACGGGAATGGAGTTTGTCAGGGCCGCGATTTTACCCCCGGGCGCCGCGGTGCGATGCGTGCCAGGCGTTTTGCCACCCGAGGAAGGCTTCCGCGGGCCTCTCAGCAGCATCATCAGGAAGCTGAGCAGGAGGAAAAAGAGCAGGATCAGGAGCCATATACGAGCGACACGGCCGGCCTCACCTTCGATGAAAGGACAGGCTGCGCCGGGTTTTCTCCGCCGCGCCAGGTACCAGGGGAAAATAATAATCCACAGCAGAATCGAGCCCAAGCTCCAGCGGAATGGTGTGGGGATATTTTTTTTGCGAGCGTCGCTATACACCCAGGCGGAGGAAAGGACCACCAGGCCAGCCAGAACGAACTGGCTTTTTTCCATTCCGAGCAGGCTCTGGGAGATCAGCGCAGCCGCCAGCCAGATTCCAAGGGTGACGAAAAACATACCCCAGGAAAATCGCGCGTACTCTTTGGGTGGCGGCAAAACAGCCTGTGCGGAAACGGGTACAACGGCCGCTGGTGGCGCGATATCAATCGGGTCAATTTCCATTTTGCAGGAAGGACAAACGCGGACGGAAGCGGCAAGCATTTGGCCGCAGTGAGGACAGGCAAAAGGCTCGTCAGGTAAAGGGGCCTCCTGGGTGAAGTCGGATGCGTGGGAATCCTCAACCATGGGCTGCGGCTTCCTTCCCGGGATTGTCCAAAGCTCGTTTCATGGCGTGGAATTCCACCCCTGATGCTCTTCCCAGTCTAACATCTGGCGATAAACAATTCTGCGGGAAAGCCGGTCGAAGCCGCGGATGTGTCCCACGGCGTGATTGCCGCCTTGCGATTGATAATACCAGCCCGCTTCCTGATGGAGTGCCATCACTTCGCCAGAAACAAACAAGACATGTTCTAAATAATGATACGGCGTCGAAGGAATTTCTTTTGGATTATAGACCCTGTCAACGTAAAGCTTAATGCTCTGAGGAGATAGTTCCTTCGAGCTGACCATTTCCTGAAGCGCCTTCACTACAAAATAGTTGTTCACAACGTGGTCAATGTGCCCTTCGGCGGGCGGGTGCGCCGTCACCACTACTTCCGGACGGAACTCCTTCAGCAACCTCTTCGCCGCCGCTACAACCGACTCGCGCGCATAAGGCAGGTTGGGCTGGAAGACGTTCTGATAGGGAGCGTGATCAGAGGCCAGCAGGACTGACAAATAAGGATGGTCAGGGTCGGGATGGTGGTACCAGATTTCTCCCGATCCACCATCCGGCATCCCCAGGAAAAAAACGCTGCTTGAGCGTACGCCCATGTGTCCCAACACGGCGCGTGTTTCGTCCATGCGCAGCGTGCCGAAGCTCAGCGCCTCCGCTGGGTTGCACGAGTGCTGATAATAGCGGTCACATGATCCCGCATCGCCGCCGGTAAAGTAGACAAAGTGGATAGGAATGTCATTCTCGATGGCCGCCCGCGTCAATCCAGCCCACCCGCCCTCGTCATCCTCGTGAGCGCAGAAAATCAGAATGGATTTGGGTAGCGGATTCACGCCCAGTTCCAGATCGTTCTCGGCAACATTGTTTCCAGATGGATCACTCAGCACAACTTTGACCTGGTAGAGTCCCGGACGGTCTGGAGGAAGCTTGAATGTTTCCGATTCTCGTCTTGCGACCGATCCCGGCTGCAGGTCAAGCTGGTTTGCGACCATTTTCTTTTCAATCGATTTTCCATCCGGATCCAGCAGGAGCGCGGCAATGGATATCTGCTTCCAGACGCTCTTTCCCGGATTCACAATCGAGAAGTGAACGGCTGCGTCCTGGCCAGGAATAAACATTGTGTGACTTGTGTCGAACTGGATGGCGCCACGGTCAAGGCCCGGAGGATAAAAGTGCCGGTAATCTTTGGTATCAACATCGCTTAGCTGAGGATAAATGAATTGCGACGGATAAGTCTCGGAGGATACCGTGCCGGGCGGCCTGATCAGGACCAGATCACTGAAGGCAATGTCCAGAACATTCTTCCTGTCATGGTCCCACACGACAACTCCGTACTGGTGGATCGTCGGCTGGTCAACATTGCCCGCAATGGCGGCTTGGTTGGAGTGGATTTCCTGCTCGGCGCCTCCTGACAGCGTCAGTTCATCATTCAGCGTCACGATGCTCGCAGCAGCCTGCTGTGCAGGGCCGGCAATCCACGGCCAATAGCGGTTTGAAAATTCAACCCGAAGGCCCTTAAGCGGCCGGTCTGTCAGGTTCTTCACTGCGATGTCGCACTCGACCGGATCACCCGTCACGTAGAAGGTCTTTCCGAGGCTGATGCGCTCGATCTTGACCAGTTTGCGATGCACGGCAAAAGATCCTGCCCCGCGAATCTTGACCGTGAGCTGCGCTGAGATTCTGTCATGGCCCAGGAGGTCAACCTCATACCTTCCCGTGCGCGCATCCGCAGGGATTTTCCAGAGGAGCGAATAGGGACCCGCAGCCTGTCCGTCCTGGCAGGTCCAAACCTGCGAGGGTGAGGTTGTGTGTACCGCGTTCGAATCGCCTTCGTAGCGTACCGTAGCTGAAAAAGCCGTGTTGTCGCACACCGAAGTACTTTGTGCCGGGGCCAGCCGCAGCAGGACTTCCTCACCCGCGTTGTAGCTGATCCGGTCGGTGACACCCAACACACGGAATTGCGCCCGAGCCGCTACCGGGAGCAGTAAAATTCCAGCCATCAACGCCAGTGTTTTCCAGATGGGCTTTCGCGCGTGGTTTGGCAATAGTATTCCCTCCGTTGCGGGGTGGACAGGCGCGACAGCTCGCGCGGTCGATCTCTCCGCCACTCTCGCCCCGTGGCTCCCTGCACACCGGGGTCTGTACGCAAGGGCAATTAATTTATCACGACGCGGGAGCCGAAGCGCGCGCCTGCCCGAGGTGCTGCAAGGCGAACTCACGGAAGAGGCCGCAGCCTCCGGTCCTCGAGAATGGGTGAAACTTGGTTCTCGCGCCGCTTGACGGTTGCTGCACGCGTGCCTGGTAAAACAAGGCCGCCAGCGTCATTGCCCAGTCGGGACACCAGCTCGCAGCTTAGCGTGCGACTTCAGTTCCGCTTGAGGAATCAGTTCGGGCAAGGCGCCCGCCTTCGCAAGAATGAGGTAAACCACAAAACCCACAATGAAGGAGAAAAGGACGGCAGGCCGGTCAATCTTTACCCAAGTTGCGGGAACGCCAGGAATTTTGTCGAGGATTCCAACCACAAAGCCCACCGCCCACGCCACGTATCCTGCCCAGTTGACGCCCCTGCGCGGCCCGGACCACTTTTTCCCGGCCAGGAGATAATCGGCTGCCATGGCCCCGCAAATCGGTCCGAATGAAGCACCTACAATCGAGAAGAAGACGATCAGATTCTGAGCCACGCCCGTGATGGCCAGAATGACTCCAATAGTCGCGCCCACCATGGTCGAAACAGCCCGTGGGATTTTGGGCAACATGGTTCCAAAGCTGTTGCCGGCGATGAAGGTACAAAATGTCGTGGGCACCATGGATGCTGCCGCAAACAAAAAAAACATCACAGGGGCAAGCGCGCCTACACTCTTGATGGTCCCCGCATAGGTAAAGTCCGAAGCGTTTCCCAGCGTCCCGAGGTGGCCGGCAACGGAAAGTACCGGCAGACCACCTGCCACCAGGATGGCCAGGGCGATGCCGGTAAGGCCACCCCAAAACACGTCGCCACGGTTTCGGTTGTTCAGACCGAAATCAGCGCCTGCCGCACCCGCGGTCGCGAAAAACCCGATGACGATGGCGAGCATCGCTAGAAATCCGCCCCAGGAATCGTGTTGCGGTGGTTGATAGCTGGCTAAGCCGCCTTTATTGGCCCAGAAAACGATGATAATCATAATCAGAGGCACCCAGTTTAGAAACTGTGCGATCCGCGCAACATAGGAAATCCCTTTGATAGCTACCCAAGCCAGCCCGTACGCCCACAGCAGCGCAATTGCGATAAACAGGGCTTTGGAGTGGCTGCCGAGCCCCTCCATGATGTAATCGACGGCGAAATAAGTCGCCACGGCAAACCACCCGATCTGGAGACAACCCATGAGTAGGCCGGGCATCAGGTAGCCGCCTTTAACCCCGAAAGTGGATGTTCCCACGATGTAAAGCGGTCGGCCGGTCTGCATGCCCAGCATGGCCGGCGCATAGTAGAAAAGCGCGAAGCAGAGCAAGCCGGCCACAAAGAGTCCAAGCAGACAAACGGCGGGACTTGCCAGGCTCAGGGTTGGCGCTGCAAGACCCAAATAGAAAGCCACCCACAAGAAAATTCCCGCGTAAGAAGGAAACGTGCTTTTGTACCAGGGGACCCGCTTGTCCAGGGGATTGGGAACGGACGATTCGACGTAATTTGGTAGTTCGGCAGCCATATTACCCCCAATCGAGTAGGCGCGATAGAGAGTGGTCGGGGACAAAGAATAGTCTGTGCCGGGCCTTTATGCAAGATCAAAAAGAAAAGGGCCGAAGGTGTTAACGCGCGCCTGACACTCTCCAAGGCAGGCCAGGTGGAGACATGCAGGCCCCGTCCCGCTACGCTTTCTCGCCCTCGGCGAATAATTGGTAGCCGGGATTCGGTGGGAACATTTGGGCCATCAGAATCATGCGCTTGCGCAGGGCAGGAACAGGCAGGCGTTCGGGTCCAACCCGGATCTGGACGTCGTGCCAGAGTCCGTGGATGTATTCGGCGCACGTACTGGTGAAAGAGATATCCCGATACTTCTGGAATTGAGGACTTGTTTTCGACAACCGGCTGCGCCGGCGAAGAGGCTGCTTTGCCTCGTGGGCATCTTCGTCAATTTCGCCATCGAATCCCTGGCGCAATTCCTCCTGCACGAGGGACGTGAAGCGCTCCATCTCTTCGGACGTGAGTCGCGACCGGAGAAGCTCGGCGACACTGGCCAGGAATTCCCAGCCGGTGTCATGAGGATCGAGGTCTCGGCAGGCGAGGACCAGGTCAATTCGGTTGCTGCTTTCAATCCATACTGCGGAATGCTTTTCTCCTTCCGGATTGCAAAAGGCCGCCATGTCGCCGGTAGGTTGGCACGCGACAAAAGGAACCAGAAGAACTCTCAGTTTTCCGAGCCGTTGGGCGATGGCCTGAGGCACGGCCCGCGCAGGCTCGCGAACCATCGTCCGCTCTTCCGAGGGACTCAGCGCAACAGCCGAGTGCATTTCCCACTCATGCGCGAGCTGCGAGAGCGGCACGAACGTCTGCTGGACGTATTCACGCACCGGAATACTCTTCGTCACAGAAGCCTGCAAAGTGCTCAATTGATCCTCGTGAAGGAAATCCGAATTCTATTGTGGAGGATAAACTTGCTCCGTGTCCAGCCTCCTGGTCGCGGCTAGGGGCCACAGTTCGGCAGCGGTCCACGAGCGCCCAGGATTCCGTTCCCAACGGCGGCGCCAGAAAAGAGTTGCGCTGGGCATTGAGGCGGGGCAAAATAAGTAGGTAACGGCTTTGTAAGCCCAAGGGCATACGCCTCCAGGCGCAATACGCTTCGAAGACTAAGGCAAGAGAATCCATCAGTAAAGTACTTTGACAGGCGTGGGGGCCGCGGATAACAGCTTTGCAACTACTCCCTGAAAAATTCCCAGTACTCTCACTCCCTGACGAAAAGTTCCATGACCATTGCGGCGTGTTCGCCGTTTATGGCCATCCTGAAGCTTCCAAGCTGACCTATCTGGGCCTTTATGCGCTCCAGCATCGCGGGCAGGAGAGCGCCGGGATGGTCGTGACTGACGGCGAGCGGCTGATCGGCCGCAAGAGCATGGGACACGTTGCTGAGGTTTTCAACGAGGACGTTCTGAAAACCCTTTCCGGACATGCCGCCATTGGCCACACGCGATATTCAACAGCGGGCGACACCAATCTGAAAAATGCGCAGCCTCTCAGCGTGAGCTGCCAGAAGGGCCAGGTGGCCCTTGCCCACAATGGGAACCTGGTGAACGCAGCGAGCATCCGGCGCGAACTGGAGGCCCGCGGAGACATTTTTCAGACCACCAGCGACACGGAAGTCATCCTTCACTATTTCGCGCGTTCGCGGCACACCGGAATTCCGGAATCGATTGCCGAGGCCTTGGACCGTGTCTCCGGCGCTTACTCGCTGGTGATGCTTTTCAAAGACAGCGTTTACGCCATTCGCGATCCGCGCGGGTTCCGGCCGCTCAGCCTTGGCCAGTTGAACGGTGCTTACGTTGTCGCCTCCGAGACCTGCGCGTTTGACATCATCAGCGCCAGCTATCTGCGTGAAATCGAGCCGGGTGAAATGGTAATTCTGGACAAGCGCGGCGTCACGTCACTCCGGTTTTCGCCGCCGGCCAAGCCGGCAAAATGCATCTTTGAGCATGTCTATTTTTCACGGCCGGACAGCATCGTGTTTGGCCGTTCCGTGCAGAGCAGCCGGGATAGGCTGGGACGACGCCTTGCGCAGGAACATCCGGCGGACGCCGACATCGTGGTTCCGGTTCCTGATTCCGGAGTTGCCGCGGCCATCGGATACTCCCAGGAATCCGGAATTCCATTGAAGTTTGGCCTGATCCGCAACCACTACATCGGGCGCACCTTCATTGAGCCTACGCAGGCCATCCGCGATTTTGGAGTCAAGCTGAAGCTCAATCCGGTGCGCAGCCTGCTGGAAGGCAAACGGGTCGTTCTGGTGGATGATTCCATCATCCGCGGCACCACCAGCCGGAAGATCGTGCAACTGGTGCGCGAGGCCGGAGCGCGCGAAATCCACTTCCGGATCAGTTGCCCGCCCACCGTCTCGCCCTGTTATTACGGAGTGGACACGCCAACGAAAGAGGAATTGATTGCATCGAACCATAGCGTGGAAGAAATCCGCCAATACGTCGGCGCCGACTCACTCGGCTATCTTTCTCTGGAAGGCCTCCGGGACGCTATGGGCAGTGACAAAGACAATTACTGTCTGGCCTGCTACACGGCCAGCTACCCTACGGCCATCCAGGAGCCGCTGATCGCTTTGCGAAAACGGGACTAGCAATTATGGAAACGTCCGAGCCCTTGAATGCCGGGGAACAAACCCAGAATCTTCCTGAGCAGATTTCTGCTCCTCCCCAACGTGCCTCTCGCCACGATGGCCTCTGGGAAACCGTCCGGTCTCTTCTGATTGTGTTGGTCGGCGTGTTCTGCATCCGCACCTTCGTTGCCGAAGCTACTGTGATACCGACCGGATCGATGGAAAGCACCATCCTGATCGGCGACCACGTTTTCCTCAACAAGCTGCTCTATGGTCCCCAGTTGCCTTACACCGATGTGCGTTTTCCGCGCCTGGCGCCCATTCACCGCGGCGACATCGTGGCGTTTCACTACCCGGTGAACCCTACTCAGATGTTCGTCAAACGCGTGATCGGCGTGGGTGGAGATGTCGTCCGGATCACGGACAAGAAGGTTTACGTTGACGGAAAGCTCTTGAACGAGCCGTATGCTCAGTTTGTCTCGTCCGCCATGTTCCCGCTTCGCGACAATTTTCCGCCGCCGTTGCAGGAAATCAACGAGCTTCCGGCGGCGTGGGGCCTGGACCCGCACTGGGCGCGCGAAATGCCCAATTATATCCACAAGGATGGGCTTCACGTCCCCGCCGGACATCTTTTCGTGATGGGTGACAACCGCGACAATTCTCTGGACAGTCGGTTCTGGGGGTTCGTGCCCGTGCAGAATGTGGTGGGAGAGCCGCTGTTTGTCTACTGGTCTTACAACGCGCCCACCCGCGAATGGCTTGACGACCGGCTCTCAGACCGGCTGAAATTTGACGCTTCCATCCTCTGGAATTTTTTCGCCAAAACGCGCTGGTCCAGAATGGGCAAGATCTTCTGACGGTTTCCGTCCTTCTATTTTCTTTTTTTGATTCCGCCAAAGGAGTCCAGCACAATTTATGCGCTATCGAGACGCGGGCGTCGACATCACTGCGGCGAGCCGCGCCAAATCGCAGATTAAAGAGCTGGTCAGCAGGACCTTCAATCCTCGCGTCCTGAGAGGGTTCGGGGCCTTTGGCGGCTTCTATTCACTGAAGGGCTTGCCCTCAGACGCCGTGCTGGTCTCCAGCATGGACGGCGTGGGAACCAAGCTCAAGATCGCTTTCGCCGTCAATCGCCATGAGGGCGTTGCTCGCGACCTGGTTTTCCATTCGGTCAACGACATCGCGGTCCACGGCGCGCGGCCGCTCTTCTTCCTGGATTATCTTGCGACGGGGAAAATTCGCGGGAAAGTCGTCACCGGCATCGTGCGCGGGCTCTCCGACGCCTGTCGGCAGGTGGGCTGCGCTCTCATCGGCGGAGAGACCGCACAGATGCCAGGCTTTTACGCTGAGAATGAATACGATCTGGCCGGCTGCATTGTCGGATGGGTGCGACAGCGCCAAATTCTGGACGGAAGCCGAATCCGCCCCGGTGACGTCATCCTGGGCCTGCTCTCGCTTGGCTTGCACACCAATGGCTATTCCCTTGCCCGGAAGGTATTGATTGAGCAGGCGGGCATCGGGCTCTCGCAATACGTTCCGAAACTTGGGCGCAGGCTCGATGAAGAACTGCTGGCGCCGCACCGCTGTTACGCGCCGCTGCTCCTGCCGCTGCATCAAAAGGGATGGCTCACGGGCTTGGTCCACATCACGGGCGGCGGCATTACGGAGAACACACCGCGCATCCTTCCCGCAAATTGCCAGGCGGAAATCCATCTGGGATCGTGGCCCGTCCCTCCAGTTTTCACCATGATTGCCAGCCTCGGAAGGGTGCGCCAGCCAGAAATGCTGCGCACTTTCAATATGGGTCTGGGCATGCTCCTGATTGTTCCGAATAAGAACGTGGAAGACGTCTCCCGCGCGCTCCGAAGGAAGAAAGAGAAGTTTTGGACGGTGGGCAGGGTCGTTCGCGGCAAGGCTGAGGTAAAATACCTCGCTGGTTCTCCCGAATCTGCCGAGTAGCGTGATGCAAGTGTTCGGGAACCGCGCAATTCAAGGGCGCGCCGTCATTCCGATCCCGCAGAGCGGGAGAGGAATCTGCTTTTCAGCGGTTGACTTCTTTGGCAAAACTTCCATGAAGAACATCGGCATTTTGCTTTCCGGGCGAGGGTCGAATTTTGAGGTGATCGCGCGCAACACGGCATGCGAGAAAATCCCCGCGAAAATCGCTCTGGTCATCAGCAACCGCGAGCAGGCTCCGGGCCTTGAGACCGCCCGCAGCATGGGATTGAACACACTTTACATTCCTTCCAAGGGCAAAGATCGCGAAGCCTATGACCAGGAAGTTGTCGCCGCCCTCAGAGGTGCGCATGTGGACCTGGTGTGCCTGGCGGGATTTATGCGTATCCTCAGCCCGGTTTTTGTCCGGGCATTTCCCGGGCGCATCCTCAACATCCACCCGGCGCTTCTTCCAGCGTTTCCGGGTCTCGACGCGCAGAAGCAGGCCCTCGAATATGGCGTCAAATTCACCGGCTGCACCGTCCACATCGTGGATGAAAGCATGGACACCGGCCCCATCGTTCTCCAGGCCGTCGTACCCGTGCTCGCCGATGACACGGTTGAAACGCTCTCGGCACGCATCCTGAAGGAAGAACACCGCATCTATTCCGAGGCCATTTGCCTGATGCTCGAAGATCGGGTCCGAATCGAGGGGCGGCGAGTGTTTTCGGCGAGGTGAACCGCAAACGAACTGCGCGGGCCGTGACGTGCACTATGGAAAACAAAAAGGTCCGTACTTTCTTCTATGCCGATGAGAAGACACTGCGTCAACTGGACTGGCTGGCCCGCGAGCTTAAACTTTCGCGAAGCGAGGTTGTGGAGCGCGCTCTCCGCCTGATCACGGGGCGCAGGCCGGCACATCGCGCAAGAAGGCAAACCCGACAATAAAAGCATGACGATTAACGAACAACTCGCTTATCTCACCAAGGGCGCGGAAGAGACTATCCGCGCTGAAGACCTTCGTACCAAGCTCGAGCGCGCCGCGAAGGCGGGCACGCCTCTCCGCGTCAAGGCAGGTTTCGATCCCACGGCACCGGATATCCACCTCGGCCACACTGTCCTGATCCGCAAGCTGAAACATTTTCAGGACCTTGGCCACACGGTGATCTTTTTGATCGGCGACTTTACGGGCCTTATTGGAGATCCCTCGGGACGCAACGTCACGCGGCCGCCGATGACCCCAGAAGAAATTGCTGCCAACGCCGAAACTTACAAGAAGCAGGTGTTCAAGATCCTTGACCCGGAAAAGACGGTGGTGGACTTCAACAACCGCTGGCTGGGAAAGCTGCACAGCCAGGAGTGGATGAACCTGCTATCGAAATACACTGTCGCCCGCCTGCTGGAGCGCGACGATTTCAGCAAGCGGTTCAAGGAGGGACACCCGATCACGCTGCTGGAACTGGTCTACCCTTTGGCCATGGCATACGATTCGGTCGCGCTTAGGGCCGACGTCGAACTGGGCGGGACGGACCAGAAGTTCAACCTGCTGGCGGGCCGCACCATCCAGCAGGAATACGGCCAGGAACCCCAGGTCATCATGATGATGCCCATCCTCGAGGGGCTCGACGGCGTGCAGAAAATGTCGAAATCGCTGGGCAATTACGTGGGCATCAACGAGGCACCGCAGGAAATGTTCGGTAAGCTGATGTCCATTTCCGACGACCTGATGTGGCGCTACTATGATTTACTCACCGACATGACGCCCACGGATATCGCCGGACTGAAGAAGTCGGTCAGCGATGGCGCCACTCATCCGCTGGAAATGAAAAAGCGCCTCGCCAGCCGAATCGTTTCCGATTTCCATGGAGCGGAGTCCGCCGGTCAGGCGCAAAAAGATTGGGAAACGCAATTTCAGAGGAAGGGAGTTCCGGCAGAAGTCCCCACATTGACATACTTCATCCCCATTAAACTCACCACGTTCCTTGCGATGCACGAATTGGCCTCGTCCAAAGCAGAGGCCGCACGCAAGATTAAAGAGGGGGCCGTTTCAATCACGGTGGGTGAGTCAGAGGATCCCGCTTGGGAGCGCATTTCGGATCCCACTTGGGAATTTTGCCCAGCGAAGTATCATGATTCCGGTTGCGTAACCTTTCGCGTCGGACGAAAGCTGCTGAAGGTCAGCGTCAGGCCCTGACAAGAACCCTACTTTGCAATCTACAACCTTAAATTATCCAGCCTGCCTGGTGAATTTTTCGTCCATTGGATAGTGGGCAAGTCTTGCTCAGCATTGGTCATTCGCTCGGCGCCGGAATGTGGAGGTTCAGCACCAGGTCGGTGCGAGTGTCCCAGGAGCTGACCTTGCGCACCTCAGAAAATTGGCCCTTGTAATGAGCCTTGAGCTGGTAATCCTGCGTCAGCTTCAGGTCTGTGAAGGTGAATCGCCCCTCGGGCCCGGTGTAAATGGCAGACGTCTTATTTGTTGACAGATCGGTGATTTCCACTGCCGCGCCTGCAATGCCATTGTCCTGGCCATCGAACACCTGGCCCACCACGGTCTTTGAAGTGGGAGGTCCCTTTTTTTTTGCCGTCAATGGGGCTGCGCCAAACCCCAGCCACAACGCTGCGATGGTCAGCGCGATGGCGCAACTCCGGATAGCCAGCGCTGGAACACGTCTTTGGCTTCGGCAAATTGTACCCGTTTGAAATGTGCCGGACCTGCCTTGGGTCCTACGCATCCTCTTTATCATCAATATCAACATCCTCGTCGTCTTCTTCGTCGTCTCCCTCACCCCGACTCAAGGTGTCGAGTTCCACCGGGTCCGTGCCAACCACTTCGAGTTCCGATCCGCACTCCGGGCACTCGATGGTCTGGCCTTCTTCAAGCTGGTCCTCATCGATGTCGATCATTGCTTCGCACTCTGGACAGGTCGGCATCGTTTACCCCCGATTATCAATCAATATCAACAGTAAAAAGTCTATTCATTTCTGCCAGCGGTGTCCAGAGGGTCACGCCTGGAACGCCTCCGTCTGACGCATTGTGAATCCGAGCCGGCCAAAGGGCTTTTGCCATCCCGCCGCAGACACGATAGGCTTAACCGAGTATTGGGCGGGACCTTTGTAAGATAATGATGGGCGTCGCGAAGGTCCCAACCCGAAGAGGTGAATGGTGGAGAAACCATTGGATTTCGCTACGCTGGCCGTGCACGCTGGGGAGGATCCTTGCCCGGCGACGGGGGCGCTGGACACGCCAATCTACCAGTCAACTACCTTTGTCTCCGCGGATGCGGACGAGATGGCCGCGGTCTATGGCGAGCAGAAGCCCGGTTACATGTACACGCGCTACGGCAATCCTACCATTCATGCGCTGGAATCCAAGCTGGCGGCGCTTGAGGGCGGCGAGGCCGCGCTGGCCACGGCTTCCGGAATGGCGGCGGTTTCAACGGCGATTCTCGGTTACGTCAAGACGGGCGATCACGTGGTGGCGGCGCGCTCGCTGTACGGAGCAACCTACAACTTCCTGAACAGAAAACTACCTCGCATGGGCGCCTCGGCAACCTTCGTGGATTCGGCCCGCGTGGAGGATTTCGAGAAGGCGTTAAAACCTAATACGCGCCTGATCTATTTTGAAACACCCAGCAACCCTGTGCTGGAAGTGGTGGACATCGCCGCCGTCGCTGCCCTGGGCCTCGCCCGCGGAATCCCCACCATGCTGGACAACACGTTTGCCTCGCCCGCGCTTCAACAGCCGCTGCGGATGGGAGCCACAGTGTCGGTCCATTCGGCCACCAAGTATCTCTGTGGGCACGGCGACGCGATGGGCGGAGCCATCATCGGTCCGCGCGATTACATCTCGCTGCTGGTCCATGAAGTCATTCGCGACTTCGGAGGCGTGATCAGCCCTTTCAACGCTTGGCTGATTCTGCGTGGCATCCGCACGCTCCACCTGCGCATGCCTGCCCACTGCTCGAACGCCCGGCAGATCGCGGAATTCCTCGCGGCGCATCGCAATGTTGAACACGTCTACTATCCCGGCTTGCCCCATCATCGCGGTCACGAGGTCGCAAAGAAGCAGATGAGCGATTTTGGGGCCATGATCAGTTTTGAAGCGAAGGGCGGCTACGAAGGCGGCAAGCAAGTAATGGACCGCGTCAAGCTGTTTGCGCGCGCCGCCAGCCTGGGCGATACGCGCTCGCTGATTTTGCATCCGGCTTCCACCAGCCACCGCGCCGTGCCGCCGGAAGATCGCCGC
This sequence comes from Terriglobia bacterium, assembly GCA_035712365.1. Classification (NCBI taxonomy): domain Bacteria; kingdom Pseudomonadati; phylum Acidobacteriota; class Terriglobia; species Terriglobia bacterium. The sequence continues at coordinate 18,809 of DASTAW010000033.1, read as the reverse complement.
GCCATCGGCATCACCGATGGACTGGTGCGATTGTCAGTGGGCATTGAAGCAGCCGCTGACCTGATCGCTGATCTCGATCAGGCGCTGCAATTCTGATGAGGCGTTGCCTGCGCGCCCCCTTCACCGGTTTGATGACGTAGTGACGCACCGGCCAGGTCAGCCGGGAGTGTGCCTCAAAAACTGTTCGCATATTTCCGCGAGTGTTGTAGAATCCCCCGCATGAAAATCAAACTTCTTGCTGTGGCCTTTTTCTGCACCATTCCGTTTGCCGCATGGGCGCAGGATGCTCATTATCAGCCCAACTGGGCCTCGCTCAACCAGCGCCCGATTCCGCAATGGTATGACCAGGCCAAGTTCGGCATCTTCATCCACTGGGGAGTTTATTCCGTCCCGGCCTTCGCGGACCCGCACGCCCAGGGCGGCGAGGCTTACGCCGAGTGGTACTGGAACCACATGCACGACAAGAACGGCCCGACGTGGGCTTTCCACGTACGCAACTACGGTGCGAACTTCCAGTACCAGGATTTTGCGAGCCAGTTCAAAGCCAGGTTGTTCAATCCCGACCAGTGGGCCGAGCTGTTTGCTGAGTCCGGAACAAAGTATGTAGTGCTGACATCAAAGCATCACGAAGGCTTTTGCCTGTGGCCGTGTCCGGCAAGCTGGAACTGGAACAGCGTGGATGTGGGTCCGCATCAGGACCTGGCGGGCGAACTGAGCAAGGCCGTTGTGGCCCACGGACTGAAGATGGGGTTCTACTACTCGCTCTACGAATGGTACAACCCGCTCTATCTTCAGCATTCCCCGAGCTACGTTACCGAGCACATGATTCCACAGATGAAAGACCTGGTGGAGCGCTACCATCCCTCGGTGCTGTGGACCGACGGTGAGTGGGAGCAGCCGAGTTCCTACTGGCACTCCACGGATTTTCTGGCGTGGCTGTTTAACGATTCGCCGGTGAAGGATGATGTCGTCATCAACGACCGCTGGGGCAAAGAGACGCGCGGCGTGGACGGCGGCTTCTACACGTCGGAGTACGGCCTGCGGCACGGCCAGCAAATAGCGTACACCAGCGTTCACAAGTGGGAAGAGTGCCAGGGCATCGGGAAATCGTTCGGCTATAACCGCATGGAAACAGCCTCCGATTACAAGAGCACGGAGCAGCTCATCCATCTGCTGGTAGACAGCGTCTCGACCGGCGGCAACCTGCTGCTCGACATCGGGCCCACCGCCGACGGCCGCATCCCGGTGATCATGCAGGAGCGGCTGCTGCAGATGGGCCAGTGGCTCAAGCTGAACGGCGAGGCCATCTACAACAGCCGGCCATGGCGCCAGGCGGAAGAGGGCAACGTCCGCTACACCGAGCGCGACGGTAACGTCTATGCCATCGTCTACGGCTGGCCGGGAAGCGAGCTGACGCTTGCTGCTCCTCGGCCAGGCTCGGGAGCAACGGTCACTCTGCTGGGCCTGGGCACAGAGCTCAAGTGGCACGAGGTTGACGGCACGATGCGCATCCAGGCGCCGCAGCCGACCGCAGGCCTGATCGGCTCGCCGGCGGCGACGTACGTGTTCAAACTCTCGGGTGTGAAGTGAAGGAATTCGTCTTCAAATCGGCAAATTGTAATTTTTACCCACTGTGCGCGTATTGAACAACTTTTTGAAAACGGGCCGTTTCAAAAAGTTTTGGATTGAATTAAATCGTTCGGTTTCAACAACTTATAAAATTTTGATTTTCAGGTCCGGAAAATCCCATCCGTCCCATTTGGGGCCTTTTGCAGCCGTAAACTAGCCTAGATAAAGAGGCCTACTGAAGTCGACCTGAGCGCCATCAGGTGGGGCGTGGTTGCCTTTGCAGCGCCGACCTTCAACCCGGCTGACGCTTTTGGCTCACATCGGATACGCGGAAAACTCAGCGCGGGAATCTTACCCTTGTTGCGCCTTCGAATTCTCAGGCAATGGTGTGACCGTTGTGCCGGACTGATGCCGGCGATACGAGAGCGGGCCGCCATTCCATGATGGCGAGCAATGACGGCAGCGGGTTTGTGCGGTGGGCTCGCTGCGCGCCACATGCCACACCACCGAGTCGACGTGCCGCGGCGATCCCTTATGCCGCAGACGGCAAATCAGGCCATTCAGCGCTGAAAAAAATTTGAGGTCGCATGGCCACTGCGCCGCCCCTGCGCGGCGCGAGCAAGCGAAGATTCGCCGGCTGGACATTCCGCAAACAACAGGCCGCTCCCGGGCCGCGCGCGGGCGCAAAAGCCCTGCCCCTCGAATCGTGCTATATTTGTCCGGCATTAACGGAGCCTCAACATGAAGCACGTGCAACGCTCAATCTTCCCACTCTTCATTCTGGCCTTTGCGAGGCATGCACCGCGCGCAATGCTGCCGCTCCTGATTCTGGCCGTTGCGGCGCCTCTCCGCGCTGCCGACCGGCAACTCATCGCCTCGCTTCTCGAAAAAGCTTACAAGGGCCAGAACATGGTGCTGCGAACCTCCAATAGCGGCACGATGCTCCGCTACTCTGCGGACGGCCGCCTCATCAAAGGCGGCCAGCCGGGACCGTGGACGCTCGACGCCGACATCCAGTGCACCGGAGTCGAGCTCAAACGCAACGACCTCGTCATCAAGGGCAAGCGCCTCTACTTCGTGTACGACAAAAAGCTGCAAGCCCTGCGGCCCTATTTCGGTCCAGACATCGACGTTGAAATCGCTATCGGCCACGATTCCCCCAGCATTTCCGCTCTCCAGCAGGCCATAGGGAAAGTGTTTGTCACGGGCAGCGAAAATTCTGTGCTTCTCGTGCCCGACTACTGGAAGGATTACCTGCTTCATCACCCCGAGGAATCCCCAAAGCCGGTGCAGCAGCAGATGTCCGCGATTCCCGCCTCCACGCAAAAACCAGTGGGCGAAAGCAGCAAACAGGCATTGCCCAAGTCGCCCATTTTCCAAGTCGGGGCTTTCACAAACCCCGAAAAAACTCGCAAAGTAACCGCGCCAGTAGTGACTTACAAGCCGGAACCGCCTTTCACCCCTGAGGCGCGAATGGCTCACATTGAAGGATGGGTCGTTCTTTCCATAGTGATTGATGCAACGGGTCACGTCACAGTGGAATCCATCATCCGGCCGCTCGGCATGGGCCTGGATGACATCGCCGCCCAGACCCTTCAAACGTGGAGGTTTAAACCCTCCATCGTTGACGGCAAGCCTGTTCCTGTTCGCGTTCTAGTGCAGGTCGGCTTCGGGACTCACTGACGCCCGCCCCCGCATTGAGCGATCGGGTGCCCCCGGCCAACGAACCAAGGCGAAAGGGCACGGATTCATCCGCGCCGGAAACGCCTCCCCAAAACCAAAGCCCTCTCAAAGGGGAGAGGGTGGCGGAGGTACGACGCCGGATGAGGGGTGTTTTGATAAATTGGCGAATGGCCGAGTTGTGATTGGGTGATTGAAGGGAAGGCTTTTCGTAGGGAGGGCTTTGCCCTCCCGTTTTTTGCCTGAGCTGGACTGCGCGGGAGCCCGGAGGACTCCCCTACAAACCATTCCCGCCGGCCGGTCTTGCAGCCCCGCCGAGGGGCGGAAGATTTTAGCCCCGGGCGCAAGCCCTGGGAACAGGCCATTCCCATCCCGCCACGGCGGGATCCCCCCTCTCCCGCCGCGAGAGGGCCGGGGTGAGGGGACGGCATTCGTTCTCCCATCCCGCAAGGCGGGATGGGCTAAAGTCTGTCGGCCCTCCGGGCCTTAAAAACCGCGTTACCCCCAATCCCGTCATTCTGAGCCCGTCGAGGAATCCCAGCATTTACCGGGAGAGCCTTTTTCGTAATTTTCTTTGCATTTCAAGCCGATAAGCTTTATATATTGGCACGCTGTATTGCGGTTATCGTCGGCCCCACAGATTGCAGGAGGTGCGACCGATGCGCACTTGCAGGAGGAGAGACGGTTGGCGGCGAAGAAGACCCTTGAAAAGATTCTGCGCGGAACCTCTGACGCCAATATTTTCTTCGATGATTTGCGGCGCGTACTGCAAGGCCTTGGGTTCAGCGAGCGGATTCGAGGGAGTCACCACATCTTCTCCCGCGATGGAGTGGACGAGATTCTGAACCTGCAGCCCAGGGGTAACAAGGCGAAACCGTATCAAGTGAAGCAGGTCCGCCATGTTATACTGAAATACCGAATGGGAGGCGAGCTGAATGTCAAAACCGAGGTATGAAGTGATCCTATACTGGAGCGAAGAGGATCAGGCTTTCATCGCCGAGGTTCCCGAGCTTCCCGGCTGCGCCGCCGACGGAAAAACCTACCGGGAAGCCCTCGCCAGCGTTGAAGTCGTCATCCAGGAGTGGATCGAGGCGGCCAGGAAACTGGGGCGTCCCATCCCCCAACCCAAAGGGCGCCTCGTCTTCGCCTGATCCGCCCGGTCGCGGAACCCGCTGCCCGTAAACCCGAACCCGTTTTTCGTCACCCGTAATTCGCAATTTGTAATTCGTAATTGCTTTCCCTCGTCACTCGTCACTTATCACTCATCACTGCCCTTCTAACGGGCAGAGGGTGCCGGAGGTACGTCGGGGCGGGTGAGGGGTGGTTTGAGAAATTGGCGAATGACCGATTTTTGATCGGGTGATTGAAGGGAAGGTTTTTCGTAGGGGAGGGCTTTGCCCTCCCGTTTTTTGCCTGAGCTGGACTGCGCGGGAGCCCGGAGGGCTCCCCTACAAACCATTCCCACCGCCGGTTCTTGCAGCCCCGCCAGGGGCGGAAGATTTTAGCCAAGGGCGCAAGCCCTGGGAATAGGCTTCACACCCGCCGCTCCGCGGTCCCCCCTCTCCCGCCGGGAGAGGGTTGGGGCGTGGGGTGGGCGTTCGTTCTCCCATCCCGCAAGGCGGGATGGGCTAAAGTCTGTCGGCCCTCCGGGCCTTCACCGTGTCACCCCCAATCCTGTCATTCTGAGCGCAGCGAAGAATCCCAGCATTTACCAGGAGATCCCTTTTTCGTAATTTTCTTTGCATTTCTGGCCGATGAGATATATAAATTTGCACGTTATATCGCGGTGTTCGCCTGCCGCCCAATTGCAAGACGCAAGACCCAAGCACCACCCTAGCAAGACGTAACAAAGCAAGTTACAAGTGACCGCATCGCTTTTCCAGGCGTGAGTCCGTGAATTCAAAATCTGTGTAAAGCACATGGTTCAGGCCCGGTACCGCGGTTCGCCGCTTGAGTCGTGATATCATGTGCTGCTGTCTTTCACGGAGCCATAGGCAGAATGCTTTTAGAGGAGCTAGAAAAGAAGGGATTCGACATCAAGTTTGTGTCGCACGCTGCCGCGATCCTTGAAAAGGATTTCCCGTCCGCACTGGAAGAGCTTGAGCGGGTTCTTTTGGGCGTGCGTGTCCCAATCGGAAGAGATTATCGGCTCGGGCGGCGGTGAATCACAGGGCATACAACGCTTGCGGCGCGCCCTTAATGCGCGCGATCGAAATGGCCGATAAGGTGGTAACGGAAACTAACTGTTGGAGGCTGAAAGAATGCGAGTCAAACTGCTCTTGGTAGCGGAAATCGAAGTAATGGACGGGTCCGACCCGGAGAGCGCAGCGCTTTCGCGCATTCAGGGTCTGGGACACTCGGCCGACATTGAGTTTTATCCGCCTGCAATTGGCCGCAGCATTGAGACCGGGGGCAGCAGATCGGTGGAAGTTTTCTATTAACTTCTATCCGCTGTCTTGGGCCTTGAGTGTGTACCTGCCTCGCCCTTCAAATTCCACGAGGCCCAAATCTCGCAAACGTTGCAATTGCTGCCGAATCTTCTCCCGAACATGGCGGTTGCGAGGGTACAGGCGCTGGAGCAGAAGGCTGCGCGCGTACACGTCTGCAAGCGTGAAGCGAGACCGCCCCAGTGACCGAACCAAGTTGAGCACGTCGAGCGTCCAGCCCCGCCTGTAGTGAGGCCAACCTTCCAATGGTCTGAGCCTTTCATATAGCTCGCGCGCGCGACAAGGAACGAGAATGTTCCCCTCCGAAACGAGAAGGATTCTCGCATCCGATGGAATATTCGTCAGCAGAATGTTACATCCGACCCAACCCTTCCTACGCGCCTGGGCTCCGAGGGGCCTCCGCTTCTCAAGGGTGGATAGGGTCAATGCAACGGCTGGAACAAATAAGAGGTTCCGCACCATCCAGCCCGCAGGGTCATAGTGCAACGCGAACAGATTGGGCGCTCGGTTTTGCTCGATTGCACGGCGCATCGGCTCAAAAGCCGAGTCGCAGATGCGCGTCGAGAACGGGCGCGACTGACTTTTAAGCTGAAACGTCCCCTCACATCGCGCACAGACGAAGTCAACTACGTGCGCGTTCGGTGGAGAGGGTTGGAGGGCGGTCGACGCGCACCGCAAACAATAAAGGTTGTCTCGAGCCCACGCTTCACTTATCACGCGAGCGCGCTGGCTGGGGCTCCTGTAACGCGTCGCCAGGGATACGGGCATTTGAAGGTGCATCCTAGAATCCAGGTGTCGATGAAGCATGCGCCGCCTGCGGCTATGCGGTCATTCGCGCGCACCATACTATAGTTTCTAGCGGCTACACACGGCAACGGTTTTGTGCGGTGGACCTTTGTGGGCGGAGTTTGCGGGACGGCTGCGCGGCGAAGGACTACTCTCGGTGCTCGAGCCACAGGACTACTAAAGCCAAGAAAATAACGCCGGCTGGCGCAGATGCTCGCCTTCGAGTATCTGCATTCTCGCGAAGCGAGAGGCGTTGGCTTGCTTTCATTCCACGCGATCCATTGAATCAGAGAGGCGTACTGTAAAAAATAAAACCGCCAACTCAGAGCTCCCACCCCGCCCAGACCCCTCCCTTCGGGATCGCAGAGACAAAAACCGCCTCTGCATCAGCCCCGACTGACAAGATCGTCCTTTCGCGGGTTGTCCGGCATTCATCCAATAAACAACGTGGCAAAACTCTGCGAATAAGATCGGCGAACGTATCAAAGACACTCCATCCGTTTATCGTCCCTCGAATCCACACTCGTGGCACAATACGGCATGTATCCGCCATGCGTCGAAAGCGGGTGGCGCAGAGTTGTTCTTCAACTCTGCGGCCGTTGATCTTGAATAAAAGAACCGCATCCCGCAGCGCGGGACCGCGCGGCGGGACAACGCCGCGCTACCGGCTCAGGAGGGAAGATGAAAAAGTACAGTCTGCTGTTCGTTACGCTGGTGTTTGTGCTTGTTTGTGGCCCGCTTCGGGCGCAGTCGGCGCGACCTAAAATCATCGATGGACACCTGCACTATGATGGTGACCCGGCCTTTCTTCAGAAGCTGCTGGCCAAGCTCGATTCGGTGGATGGGATGGCGTTCCTGCTGGTTCCTGCTGCCGATCTGGACACCGCCGCGCCTTTCATCCATGCGCACTCCAATCGCCTGATAGGGTTCGGGGCGATCAAGCTGGACGATCCCGATGCGCTCGAACAGGTTGACCGCTTTCACGCGGCGGGTTTTCGCGGCCTTGGGGAGCTGAGTTCGTCATTGCACAACTACGATGACCGCGCCTACTGGCCGATTTACGAGCGCGCTGCGAAGTACCACATGATTCTGCTGTTCCACACCGGCGTGGTGGCCCGTGGAAATCCGAACAAGCCCCAGGACGTCAGCTTTGAGCGCATGCGCGCCACGCGCCTGGACCTGATTGCGAGGCGCTTTCCCACGCTCACCGTGATTGGCGCGCACATGGGGAATCCTGATTATGCGGAGGCTGCGGAAGTCAGCCGCTGGAACCCCAATCTCTACTTTGATCTGTCGGGCTCGTCGCTGATCAAGAAGCAGAACGATTACACCTTCTTCAAGTCCATCTTCTGGTGGTCGGGAGTGGTGAGTCCTCATACGCCCCAGTCCGGGCACAGTGCTTTTGAGAAACTGGTCTTTGGCTCCGACACATTTGGCGGAGATCTGGAGGAGTTTGACCGGGAAGTGAAGCGCTATCACGCGATGCTCGATGCCTGCGAGGTGCCCATGCAGGCCCAGGAAAATATATTCAGCGGCACGCTGTGGCGTATTCTCAATCAGCAGAAAGAATCCGATGCCTCGAAATAAGCGAGAGAGCCGCTGGCCACGGCGCCGGGATTGTGCCGTGGGCTGGGTGCGCGCGGCATTTTACAAACCTCACGGCATCGCAGCAATGCTTTGGCAACCCATTCGCGCGCGGTAGCGGCGAGTTTAGCTCGTCATGTGCGGGCCCAAATGGCAGCGCAAAGCCGCCGCTACAAAACAACCCTCAGCCGCTGAAGCGGTGTCGGGCGTCTTGAAAGGACTCAGACACAGGCAAGAGTGCCCGTGCTACGCGCCATGGGCTAAAGTCTTTCGGCCCTCCGGGCCTTGGATGGCAGTAGGCAGAAGGCAGTGGGCAGTAGGCTGAGGAGGAAAGCTGTCATCCAACGGAGCCGCATACATCGCACACGCCGCGATCCCGCAGTGCGGGACGCGACCCGCTAAAATGAAGGTCAGTTTCCGGTTTCAATGATCCCGCCTCACGCCTTGATGTTCCGCGAGTTCGAGGCCTTCGAGAAAAAGGCATCGACTGGCCCGAACCCCGGTATCATATAGTTTACATTCCCAGCGAAGCAGGAGGCGACCATGTTGCGGAAAACCAACCGGTGTTTTTCCGCCCGCCTGGTCTTTCGGTCTGTGTTTCTTGCAGTGCTGCCAGGGTTGCTCCTTCTATTCTCCTTTGGCTGTTCTTCCAAGGGCCGTGGCAATGACCAGCAGCAGGCATCGGCTCCAGCTCCGGTGGTGGTGGTAGCTGCGGTCGTTCAAAAAACAGTACCCATATACAGAGAATACGTTGGCCGGACGGTAGCGAACTTCACCGTGGAGGTCCGTCCGCAAGTCACGGGTATCCTGGAAACGGCGCCTTTTGCGGAAGGCCAGGCGGTGAAGAAAGGCCAGATTCTCTTCACGATTGACCCAAGTGAGTACAAGGCGGCGCTCCAGTCGGCACAGGCGCAACTCGCCAAGGCCGAGGCGGACGTAGCTCAGGCCCAGGCGAGTCTCCTGAAAAATCAGCAGGATGTTGCCCGGTACGCGCCGCTGGTGAAGCAGCAGGCCATCCCTCAAGAACAATATGATGACGCGGTCGCTGCCGCAGCCGTGGCAGAGGCGCAGGTCAAGCAAGCACAGGCGGGAGTCAAAGGGGCCCAGGCGGCGATCAACCAGGCCGAGATCAATATGGGATATACGGTCATCCGCTCTCCCCTTGACGGAATCGCCGACCGCCGGCAAGTGGACCCCGGCAACCTGGTGAGCCCAGGCATGAGCACACCTCTGGTGACGGTTTCATCGCTAACTCCCATGCGAGTGGACTTCAACATCAGCGAGACGGACTACCTCCGGTTTGTCACGCGGAACAAGAACCCGGCAACACGGAAGCAAGAAGCACAAAAAGTCTCCTTTGGGCTGCTCCTCCCGGATGGCAGCGCTTATCCACGCCAAGGCAGTTTCTATATGGCAGGCAGTGCGGTGAATGCGCAGACAGGCACTCTGTTGATTGAGGCGCAGTTTCCCAACCCGCAAGGTTTCCTGAAGCCCGGGCAGTTCTGCCGCGTGCGTTTTTCAACCGAGCAGACGCCGAATGCCATACTGGTGCCCCAACAGGCGGTCATGGAACTGCAGGGCGCGCAAACGGTAATGGTGGTAGACGCGGAGCACAAGGTGAAACTTCACACCGTCACCACCAATGGCACTTACGGAAAAGATTCCGTTATTTCACAAGGATTACAGGCTGGCCAGCAGGTGATTGTGGAAGGACAGCAAAAAGTTCGTCCCGGGATGACGGTGAAGCCGGAGAGAGAAACAAGCCCGCCGGGAACGTAGGGGCGGGGCTTGCCCCGCCTAGGGCCTCTTGTAGGGGCAGGGCTTGCCCTGCCTTGGGCGCCGCAAGCAGCGCCCCTACGGTCGCACCATGAACTTCTCGAAATTCTTTATCCGGCGTCCGATTTTCGCTATCGTTATCTCCCTGCTCATTGTGCTGGTGGGCGGGCTCGCCGTTCTTTCCTTGCCCATCGCCCAGTATCCTGAGATCACGCCTCCCACCGTGCAGGTTTCGGCCACGTATCCTGGCGCCAACGCCGAGACCGTCGAGCAATCGGTCGCCATCCCGATTGAAGGGACCGTGAATGGGGCTGAGAACATGATCTACATGTCTTCGCGCAGCTCCAACAACGGCGTCTATACACTCACTTGCACCTTTAAGGTGGGCACTAACGTGGATATCGCTGCGGTTGACGTTCAAAACCGCGTGCAGCAGGCCCAGGGCCAGCTTCCGGCCGAAGTCATCAGCAATGGGATCACGGTGAAAAAACGCTCGCCCAGCATGCTGATGATCATCACGCTCTATTCCCCGGATTCGAGCTATGACTCGCTCTTCCTCTCAAACTACGCGGCGATTCACGTGATCGACCCGCTCTCGCGCGTGCCCGGCATCGGCGATTACATGCAGATTGGACAGACCTATTCGATGCGCGTCTGGACCAATCCGGGCAGGATGGCCAGCTTGGGCGTGACTGCGACCGACGTTGCCCAGGCCATCCAGGAACAGAATGTCACGCTGCCCGGCGGACAGATCGGAGCGCCGCCCGCCCCCAAGGGAACGCAGTATCAATATTCCGTGCTGACGCAAGGACAGCTCATCACGGCGCAGCAGTATGACAACATGATTATCCGCACGCTGCCGGACGGCTCGATTCTCCGCCTGAAGGACATCGGCTATGCGGACCTCGGCGGGCAGGACTATAGCACCTATTCACGCCTGAACGGCGCGCCTTCCACCACCATCATCCTTTTTCAGCTTCCCAGCGCCAACGCGCTCACAGCGGCTAAAGGCGTGACCGAGGCCATGGACCGCCTGGCAAAGGATTTCCCACCGGGCGTGAAGTACAACGTCACGATGGACTCGACGCTCTTCATTACGGCATCGCTCAAGGAAGTTCTCAAGACGCTGATTGAGGCGCTGCTGCTTGTCCTCCTGGTGGTTTACCTGTTTCTTGGCACGTTTCGCGCCACGCTGATTCCCATGCTGGCAGTCCCAGTCTCTTTGATCGGCGCCTTCGCTGCTTTCACCGTTCTGGGGTTTTCCATCAACACGCTTACCATGTTCGGCCTGGTGCTGGCCATCGGCCTGGTGGTGGATGATGCGATTGTTGTGGTCGAGGCAGTGCAGCACCACATCGAGGAGGGAATGAGCGCTCTCGAAGCGGCTGAAAAGGCCATGAGCGAAGTCTCCGGGCCCGTCATCGCCATCGCGCTGGTGCTGACTTCAGTCTTTGTCCCGGTGGCGTTCATTGGAGGAATCACCGGCCAGCTTTACAAGCAGTTTGCGCTGACGCTGGCGGTCTCCATCATCCTTTCCGCGCTGGTCGCTTTGACGCTCACGCCCGCCTTATGCGCCACGATGCTCGGTCCTCCGAAGCCGGTGCGGGGGCCGCTCGGATGGCTCACGCGCGGCTTCGCCAGATTTTTCGAGCGGATAACCGGCGCGTATATGAAAGGCGCGCAGCGAGTGATTCGCCGCTGGGGTTTGGCAATCTGTGGTCTTGTCATCATCATCGCCTGCATCGGCGTTCTACTGAGATCACTGCCCAGCGGTTTTGTGCCTAATGAAGATAATGGTTATTTCTTTATCGGATTCATCCTGCCGGATGGCGCTTCGCTCCAGCGGACGAGCGCCGTGACGGATCAAGCGGAGGCGATTCTGAGGAAGATGCCGGGAGTCGCAGATGTGCTCAGCATCGGCGGATTCAGTTTCCTGACTCAGGCTACCCAGTCCAACACCGCCAGCCTCGTCGTGAAGCTGAAGCCCTGGGATGAGAGGACTGGCAAAGGAATGGACGTCTCCTCGATTATGCGGCGCGCCGCAGGAGCGCTCAACAATCTTCCCCAGGCGCTGGTGATTCCGTTTGCCCCGCCGCAAATTCCCGGGCTCGGCATCTCCGGCGGATTCCAATTTGAGCTGGAAGACCGAAGCGGGACCAGCACCGCGCAGCAGTTAGCCGAGGCCGCGCAGCAATTCTCCGCCGCTGCCAGCAAGGAACCGGCCCTGGCGAACCTCTACAACAGCTTCCGTACCAGCGTTCCGCAAGTGAAGGTCAGCGTGGACCGCGACAAGGCCAAAACACTCGGCGTTCCCATCGACAGCGTTTACGCCAGCTTGCAGACCTTCCTGGGCGGCTTGATCATTAACGATTTCAACCGCTTCGGCCGCGTGTACAAAGTGATGCTCCAAGCCGAGCCTCAATACCGCTCAACCCCTCAGGATATCAGCGACATCTACGTCAGGACGGCGAGCGGCCAAATGGCGCCGCTGAGCACGCTTGTCTCGGTGGGTCCCGCGACCGGCCCGGATATTATCCAGCGCTATAACCTCTACCGTTCGGCCGAAATCAGCGGAGCTTCCGCGCCCGGTTATAGCTCTGGCCAGGCGCTCAACGCCATGGAAGCGGCCGCGAAAAAGGCGCTCCCTTCCAGCATGGGTTACGACTGGACCAGCACGGCTTATCAGGAAAGAGAATCCAGCGGCCAGCAAGGACCGATTTTTCTCCTGGCGCTCGCCTTCGTGTTCCTTTTTCTGGCCGCCATGTATGAAAGCTGGGCCGTGCCGCTGGCGGTGATCCTCGGTATCCCTCTTGGGGTTTTGGGAGCGTATCTCGGGGTGTGGATGCGCGGCTTGCAGAATGATGTTTACGCCCAGATCGGCGTGGTGATGCTGATTGGTCTTACGGCCAAGAACGCCATCTTGATCGTGGAATTCGCCAAGATGCGCCACGATCAGGGCCACAAGCTCGTTGATGCGGCCTTGGAGGGCGCCCAGCTTCGCTTTCGGCCCATTCTGATGACCTCGCTGGCTTTCATTCTGGGCTTGTTGCCGTTGATGATTGCCGCAGGAGCGGGAGCGGCCAGCCGGCACTCGCTCGGCACCACGGTAGTTTGCGGGATGATCTCCGCCACCATTCTCGAGGTGTTTTTCATCCCGGTGCTTTACGTGGTCATTCAAGGAATGTCCGAAAGGTCAAAACGCCGCGTGGAGGTCTCCGTCCCGGTTCAATCGGACCCGGCGCCGGAGGCCGGCGCAGGAAAAATATAGCGCGTCACAATGCTGAAGAACGGGTCAATGAACGCCAAGGAGACAGATCCAGCCTCCGGAATTCAGTATGCTCTCCGGGTTGCGGTGGGGACCAGCATCGTCTGGTTCGGCTTGCGCAGCTTTCCGGGCGTAAATCCGCTCTGGGCGGTGATTCCCGTGATCGTTATCTCCGAGACGGGATTCCGTGGCACAATTTCCGCGTTTAAGTCTCGCCTGCTGAACACAGCCGTTGGATGCGCAGTTGCGCTGGTTTTTCTGGCGTTGTTCGGCTTTACGAGCTGGTCCATATTGCTTGCCATGACTCTATCGGTACTGGCGGGATCCTATTTAATCAGCTTTCATGTGAGCTGGAAAGTCGCTCCAGTAACGGTTGCCATCATCATGGTTCCCGGATTCGTCAACCCTGGGAGCAACGGCGCACTCAGCGCAGCCTTCTGGCGGACCGGCGAGGTCCTCCTGGGCGGCGGCGTGGCCGTCGGCGTGGAGTGGCTGCTCACAGGAATCGAGCGGCGTTACAGACCGGATGAGGCCGTTGCTGAAACTTTGAATTCGGGCGGCAATGCAAATGAATACGAGACTGTCCGGAGGCATGACACCGTAAAGCCGGAAGCGCAGAAGGCTGGAGGTGAAAACACATGAAAATCCGGCTAATGGCCATCACGATCTTGTTGGCGCTGTCCAGTGGTTGCGTGGTGGGCCCGAATTACAAGCGCCCCGCAGTTTCAATCCCTGCCTCCTATCATGGCACGGAAACGCCAGCTCCAGGCGCAAGCGCTCAAACCGGAGCAGCTTCTTTCGGCAACCTGGAGTGGTGGAACGTCTTCCATGATCCTGTTTTACAGGACCTCATCCGGACTGCCCTGAAACAGAATTATGATCTGCGCATCGCCGCTGCCCGCATTCTGCAGGCGGAAGGCGAACTACGGATTACGCGCTCGCAGCAAGTCCCCCAGGTGAATGGCGCCGCCAGCGCAGCGCGCCAGAAGACGCTTTTTTCACCTTCTTTCCCGAGCTTTGAGAACAACTCGTTTCAGCTTGGAGGGAGCGTCTCCTGGCTGCTGGATTTCTGGGGAAAATACCGGCGGGCCACCCAGGCCGCGCGGGCCAGCCTTCTGGCTTCCGAATACAACCAGCAGGCGGTGAAGGTCACCCTGGTTTCGGAAGTTGCCAGTGGGTACTTCCAGCTTCGCGCGCTGGACCTTCAGCTCCAGATTTCTCAGGACACTCTGAAATCCCGGCAATCTTCACTCCGGTTAACTCAGATCAAGCAGCAGGGCGGCGTCGCTTCGATGCTCGATGTCCGGCAGGCGCAGTCTCTCGTTCAGACCGCCGAAACCACCATCACGGATACGCAACGCCTCATTTCGCTTCAGGAGGACGCAATCAGCATTCTGCTGGGAGAGAATCCCGCAGCGATCCCTCGCGGAAAACCGCTGGATCAGGAAACGCTGCTTCCCACGCTACCGGCCGGATTACCATCCTCTCTCCTTGAGCGGCGGCCTGATATCCGCCAGGCGGAGCAGGTATTGATCGCCGCAAACGCGGAGATCGGAGTTGCACGCGCCGAGTTTTTTCCCCAAATCTCACTGACAGGGTCGGGTGGGACGGAAAGCTTCCAGCTTTACAAGCTTTTCTCTGACGGCATCTGGAGCTTCGCGGGCGATCTGGCGCAACCCATCTTCACCGGCGGTCGGCTGAAGGGTAATTTGCAGGCCGCGCGCGCTCAGGAGCAGCAGGCTTTGCTCGCGTACGAGCAAATTATCCAGGGAGCGTTCCGCGAGGTTTCGGACGCATTGATCGGCTATGACCGCAATCGGCAGTTTCTGACTCAGCAGCAGGCCCTCACCGAAACCCTGGCCGAGGCGGAACGCATCGCCCGCATTCAATACCAGGGAGGCGTAACGGCGTACCTGAGCGTTCTTCAGCAGGAAACCCAATACTTCAGCGCGCAGCTCCAACTGACGCAGGCAAAGCTCAGTGAGCTCGACTCGGTCGTCTCGCTCTATCAGGCCCTCGGCGGCGGCTGGCAGTAAACAGGCCCCGATCCAGATGCTATTTCAAAGCCCTCCGTAAGGCGATCATGTAGCGCAGAGTTGTTCTTTAACTCTGCGGTTTTTGATCTCGCAAATGGTTGTTTCTAACGTATTACAATCCTTGACAACGGGCCGACTGTCGAAAGGTTTGGGCTCACCGGAGAAAAAGCCGCAGAGTCTCTGGGATTCGAGACTCTTCACTACCCGCTCCTAAGACGCATACATCGCACACGCCGCGACGTATGCGCGACCCGTCTCGCCACTGCTTTTCGTTCCTGTTGCTTTCCCAATGAAGATGTATTATCCTTCCTGTTGGAAACCCAATGGTCGAGAAGAAACAAAAGAAGGACGTCTTACAAGGTACGTTGGCGCTGATGGCGCTCAGGACCCTTGACGTGCTGGGGCCGATGCACGGTTACGGGATCGCGCGGCGCATCGAGCAAATCAGCGGAGAGCTGCTCTCGGTGAACCAGGGGACACTGTATCCCGTTTTATTAAAGCTCGAGCAGGAGGGATCCATCACTTCGGCGTGGGGCGTGTCGGAAAGCAACCGCAGGGCGCGCTTCTACCGGCTAACGCGACAGGGACGCAGGCAATTGCAGGCCGAGAAGGACGACTGGGACCAGACCGCAGCCATCATCGAACGGTTTTTTGCCCTAAGGGCGGAGGAGCTGAAATGAAGAAGCTCAGGCGGTTCCTTAATCGGCTCACCTCATGGGCGAGGACCGGCCGGGATGAAGATCGCTTGCGGGTGGAGATCGCAGCGCACATCGCCTTGCAGACGGAGGACAACCTTCGCGCGGGTATGCCTCCGGACGAGGCGCGCCGCCAGGCGGCGCTGAAGTTCGGGGCCGTGGAGTCGATCAAGGAAGACTACCGGGACCAGCGCGGGCTGCTGTTTGTAGAAACGCTGTTGCGGGATACCCGATATGCTCTGCGCCGGTTGAGGAAGTCACCGGCGTTCACCGCCACTGTCATTTTCACGCTGGCCCTGGGCATCGGTGCAACCACTTCCATCTTTACACTGGCGCACGCAGTCCTCATGAAATCGCTGCCGGTCGCGGATCCCGGCGATTTGTACCGCGTGGGAAAACAACCGTATTGCTGCGCGTGGGGCGGGTACACACAGAGTATGGACTTTTCGATTTTCTCGTATGATCTGTACAAGCACCTCCGGGACAGCACCGAAGGCTTTGCAGAATTGGCAGCGTTCCAGGCGGGCCCGTCGCTGTTTGGTGTCCGGCGCCTGGGCAGTCCGGAAGCGGCTGGAAGCTATCCCGGCGAGTTCGTCTCCGGCAACTACTTCACCATGTTCGGCATCATTGCGTATGCCGGACGTATGCTTACGCCTGCGGACGATCGGCCCGGCGCTCCACCCGTCGTAGTCATGAGCTATCGGTTGTGGCAGCAAAGGTATGGGTCGGATCCCTCCGTCATCGGCAGCGCCTTCAATTTCGATGCAAAACCATTTACCGTGGTGGGAATCACCCCGCCCGGTTTTTTTGGCGACACGCTGCGTAACGATCCACCCGATTTCTTTCTGCCGCTCAACACCGAACCGCTTGTGGAGGCCGATGCCGACCTCAACAAGGTCGATTTGCACTGGTTAGACTTGATCGGGCGCATCCGGCCCGGCGCGGCGCCCTCCTCCATCGAAGCCCAAATGCGGGTGGAACTCAAGCAATGGCTGCGCTCGCACTGGGGTGACATGAGCGCCAACGATCGCGCCAGATTTCCCGGCCAGACCCTGTTTCTGAGGCCCGGAGGCGCCGGGATCTCGAGCATGCGCGGCCAATATGAGCACTGGCTTCAGGTCCTGATGATGGTGGCGGCATTGGTGCTCCTTATCGTGTGCGCCAATGTGGCCAATCTCATGCTCGTTCGCGGCATGGAACGCCGGCAGCAGATATCGCTAAGCATGGCTCTGGGCGCGCCGGCGTCGCGACTTGTGCGGCAGGTCCTCACGGAAAGCGTCCTGCTCTCACTGGCCGGAGGCGCGGCGGGTTTGGGTGTCGCATATGCGGGCACGCGCCTGATCTTGCATTTTGCATTCCCCCACGCTGCCGGGCTTGCCGGCATACCCATCAGTGCGTCGCCCTCGACGCCGGTACTGCTCTTCGCCTTTGGCGTTTCGTTGATTACAGGCGTTGGCTTTGCCATCGCGCCCGCATGGATGGCTACGCGGGTGGCCCCGATGGAAGCCCTGCGCGGGGCAGGCCGCTCCATTGTCAGGACCGCGTCACTCCCCCGGAAGACGCTGGTGGTGTTCCAGGCGGCACTCTCGCTGGCGTTGCTGGCTACGTCAGGACTTCTGACGCTTGCCTTGCACAATCTTCAGAATCAAAACTTCGGCTTCACCCAGGACGGGCGCATTATCCTGAAAATCGACCCCCGGTTTGCCGGCTACCAGCCCCGGCAACTGACGCCACTCTATGGACGCATTCATGATTCGCTCGCGAGACTTCCCGGCGTCTCGGCGGTGGCGGTCTGCACGTACTCACCGCTGAGCGGCAACAATTGGGGTACTGGCGTGTGGGTGGATGGCCGTCCGGCTCCGGGACCGAGTGACGACAATTCTGCTTCCTGGGACCGGGTCACGGCGGGATACTTCGACGCCGTCGGAACTCCCATCCTCAAAGGACGCGGCATTTCCGAGCAGGACACAGCAACGTCGCGGCACGTAGCAGTCATCAATCAGGCGTTTGCGCGCAAGTTTTTCAAACGCCAGGACCCCATCGGAAAGTATTTCACACAGACCGGAGTAGGGACCTCCCGCCAATACGAAATCGTCGGCGTCGCCCAGGACGCCCGCTACCTGGCTTTCGATCTCGCCAAACCGATTGGCCCGTTCTTCTTTCTTCCGGAGTCGCAGCATGACTTTTCGTCGAATGCCGAGTCGACGGACTCCACTCCCGGGTCACATTTCCTGCACGACATTGTCTTAGTGGCACGACCGGGAGCCAGTCTGCGCTATCCGCAACTGCGCGAGGCCCTGGCTTCGGTGGACCCTGATCTGCCGATCATCTCGGTCCAGACCTTGAGAGAGCAAGTCGCCGGCCAGTTCACGCAGCAGCGGCTGATTGCACGACTGGCATCGCTGTTTGGAATTCTTTCGCTGGTCCTGGCATCCGTCGGACTGTATGGCATCACTGCCTATAACGCCGGATGCCGCACCAACGAAATCGGCGTGCGGCTGGCGCTGGGAGCCACTCGCATGCAAGCGGCTGCGCTCATCATTCGGGGCGCCTTCGTAGTGGTGGCGGCTGGCCTCGTCCTTGGAATACCGTTAGCCCTCGGAGCCGGGCGCTTCCTTGGCAACCAACTTTACGGATTGAATCCGTATGACCCCGGGGTGATTATCCTGGCTGTCCTGACTCTCGGGCTATCGGCGCTGGTTGCAGCCCTGATTCCTGCGCGGCGGGCGAGCCTGATTTCACCATCGGAAGCGCTGCGGGCAGAGTAGGACCGCCTCGTGCCGCAAAGTATTTGGCGCTGGCTGGCGCTACCTTTGCGGACTTGATAAGCGGGTAGATTCTCTCTTGAATTTCAAGGGTATTTTTTCTTTTGAAGGTGCAGGAATCTTTTCTTTTTTGCATTAGGCGGCGGCCTCTGCTGTGGAAATTTGCGCTGCGGGGAGCGGGTACAGCTTGTGGCCGTCGAAGGCGG